>NZ_MAIF01000141.1:0-23543 GCF_001729395.1 Methanosphaera sp. A6
GATTTATTATACTAATTAATATACCCAAATAATCAAAAAATATTCTATTCCCATATCCACCTAAATGACATATTAAAAGAAATAACATCAATATACTCATTAAATTTTATATATTCACTATTGGCAATTTTCCAAATAATCCATATCAAAATCTGTTTGTTTTATTTTACGTATAATTTTACAACTACTATCTAATTCAAATTTTTTATAATCATTTATTTTAACAACTTTTATGTCTAATCCCTTTTTTAGAAGAGATTTGTGTAATGAGTCTGGATTGAAGTTTTGATCAGGACCTATCGTTATTATGTCTGGCTTTTTTTCTTTAACTATTTTAAAAGGATCTTTTTCATCCCCAACATATGCTTCATCAACACCTTTTAACATAGATACCATTTCACACCGTTGTTTTTCACCCACAATAGGTACTCGTTTATGATTTTTAACTGTTTTATCTGTTGCAACAACAACCATTAAAATTGCATTATCTCCACCAAGTTTTTTTGATTCTGATAAGTAAAAACCATGACCTGGATGTATTATATCAAATGTTCCTGAAGCCATAACTTTAATTTAAATACCCCCTAATCTATTTTTGATATTTTAAAGCATCTTCTAATGTTATTAATCCTTTGTATAATGCAGAACCAATTACAACATAATCTACTCCAATATCTGATAAAACTTTTAAATCATCAACAGAAGTTATACCACCAGAATATATTATTGGAATAGAGACATTATTTAATAATTCTTTTATAGGTTCAAGATTTATTCCATTTAATAACCCTTCAACATCCACATTTGTAAATAGTATTGAACCTGCACCCATTTTTTCAAATAATTTAGCATATTCAATTGGTGTTTTATCTGTAGATTCTTTCCAGCCATGTGTTACTACTTTGTTGTTTTTACTATCTAAAGAAACACAGATTCTTTCACAACCATATTCACTAGATAATTCCTTGATTATTTCTGGATTTTTAATTGCCATTGTACCTATTATTACAGTGTTAACTCCAATTTCAAGTAATTTCTTTGCATCACTAACGGATCTTATTCCTCCACCCAATTGAATAGGAGACTTTGTTTTTTCTATTATTTCTTTGACTATTGAAAGATTTCTTCCACTACCTAGTGCACCATCTAAATCAACAATATGTAATTTTTTTGCTCCCTTTTGTTCCCATTGTTTTGCTACTTCTGCAGGATTTTCAATTACTACTTGTTCTGTTCCAGGTTCTCCTTGTACTAACTGTACACATTTCCCATTTTTAATATCTACTGCTGGTATTATAATCATTATATTCAACTCATTTTTTTATAAAAAAGTTCTAATTATTTTAAATTTATATGTTTAATATATTATGTTATTAACGTTTAATATGTTGATAAAAAACTTAAAGAATATTTTACATATACATATATAGAAAAAATAAGTAGAGTTTGTTATTATATGAGACGAGTTGCATTAAAAATAGCTTATATTGGTTCTAATTTTCATGGATACCAAAGACAACCAAATTATAGAACAGTTGAAGGTGAATTACTTAGAGTTTTTAAGGAAACAAATATTATTGAAGATACATGGACTGCCCATTATTCTGTAGCTGGTAGAACAGATAAGGGAGTTCATTCTACTGGAAATGTTATTTCATTTATTACAGATGAAGATATTCATATAAATCAATTAAATGGCCTATTACCTGATGATATAAAGATTATTGGAGAAGCTCGTGTTCCATATGGTTTTAAGGTTAGATTTCCCCTAACTAGAACATACACATATATTCAACCCATTAGTCCCTTTGAAAAGAAGAATTTAGATATTACTAAGATGCATGTTGCAATGGAATCTTTTATTGGAAAACATAATTTTAGAAATTTTTCTAAAAGAAATGAAAAAAATCCCAATAGAAAAATAATTGATGTTAATCTAGAAGTAGACGAAGATGTTCTTATATTTACTATTGTAGGTGAGAGTTTTCTTTGGAATATGGTTCGTAAAATGGTTACATCCATTATGGAAGTTGGTTATGGTAAACTAGATATTAATGATATTAATGAATTATTAAAACCTAAAGAATTAAGACAATTTATTAGATTACAACCAGCACCTGCTAATGGATTAATATTAAGTGACATGGAGTATAAAAATATTAAATTTAAGGATTCGGAATATGCAAAAAACAAACTTGTTGAATTTTTAAAAAAGGAATATATGTTACATGAACAGGAAAAAAAGGCTGATTGTAGGTTAATTAAAATATTGAAAAAATAATTTAAGTGTTTATTATGAAAGTACTTGTATTTGAGTATTCAACTGTAATATTTGAGGATAATCTTATATCAGAGGGACTTAACATGTTAAAAAGTCTTCTCTCTGATTTAGATGGTATAAAAGAGTATGATGTTACATATCTTCTCAATAAAAATTTAAAAATAGACATATATCCCCATTCTAATGTTATTTATATTGATTGTGATTTATGTGAGTGGTTAGATAATAATTGTTCTAATTATGATTGTTGTATTTTTATTGCTCCTGAGGATGATTTAATTCAGTACAACATTACTTGTATCTTAGAAAAAAATGATGTTTTTTTAATTGGACCAACAAGTAATGCTTCCTATATATGTAGTAGCAAATATAAAACATACATGGAAGTTCCATCGAATATAAGAAAAATACCATCGTTTAAAATAGATGTTTCAATGACAGATTATGATTATATCAATAAACACATAGATTTAAAAGATAGTATAATTAAACCTGATGATAAAACATCATCTAATCTAATATACCACATACATAACACAGAAGAATTAAAAAAAATAATTACAACATATGAAGAACATTCCATAAAAACTGCAATAATACAACAATACATAGTTGGAACACCCATCAGTATAAGTGCAATATGTAATAACAAATACATTAAATGTATCAGTATTAATTCACAGGAAATTACTGAGAGTAAAAATCAGATAAAATACATGGGTTGTAAAACTCCCATAGAACATCCACTTAAAGAAAGAATCATTGATATTTCAAAAGATATTATAAAAAGTATCAATGGTTTATATGGATTTATTGGTATTGATTATATTATAAGTAAGAATGAAATATATTTTGTTGAAATAAATTCACGCATTACAACTCCATATATAGTACTGCATAATATTGTTAATGTAAATTTAACACAAACAATAATAGAACTTCTATTGGCTGATAAAAAAAGAGAAATTACAATAAATAATAATGGAACATTCTATAAATAACAAAAAAGTAATGAAGATGAAACTATGAAAATAATGGGATTAGATATTGGTGGAGCAAATACAGATTGTGCTATCATAGAAATAAACGATGAAAAACAAATAAAATCTATTAAAAAATCAAAAGAATATCTTCCAATGTGGATTGAAAATGATAAATTACCAGAATGTCTTTTAAAACTATCACAAGATGATTTAGATAGTATTGATGTAGTTTGTGTAACAATGACTGCAGAATTAGCAGATTCATATGAGAGTAAAACAGAAGGTGTTCTAGACATATCTAAAAAAGTAATGACTATATTTAATGATAAAATAGTTAAATTTGTAACATTTGATGGACTTAAATCATATGATGATATTCTTGAAAATCCATTAAATGCAGCTGCAGCTAACTGGGTAGGTACATCCAATGCAATAAAATACATAAAAAATAACTGTATTTTTATGGATATGGGTACAACTACAACAGATATTATTCCAATAATAAATAAACAAAACATTGCAAAACATACAGATGTTGAAAGATTAGGTTCTGGTGAATTAGTGTATACAGGAATGTTACGTACAAATATTGCAACAATTGTTCATAGTATTCCTATATATAATATAGATACTTCTGTAAGTAGTGAATTATTTACAATAACAGCCGATGTTCATAGAATACTTGGAAATATTACCCAAGAAGAATATACATGCAATACTCCAGATAATAAGGATAAAGACATTGTTTCATGTAAAAGAAGATTAAGTAGACTTGTTTGTGCTGATTTAGACTCATTAACAGATGAAACAATCAACAACATGGCACAATACATATACAAAAAACAAGTAAATCAAGTATTAACGGGATTAATAAAAGTTGTTGAAAAAACTGGACTTGATACTGTAGTAATATCTGATTTTGGTCATGGAAATATTTGTAAAAATGCTGCAAAACAATTGGGATTAAATATTATTAATATTGATGAATATATTTCAAAAGAAGCCACAAGTATTATAACAACAATAGGCGCCATACAAATGTATGTGGAAGAATATATTTCACAAGATTTTCCATTAATACAATACATTTAAAAAAAAATGATTTGATTGAATCTAATCAATCCTTTTCTCATTATTTTTATTTCTTAATACCATACATCTTTTAAATTAATCATATATGCAAACATATTTGCACCAAGATGTAAAAAGATACTTACAAGTATGATTATTACAATCATTTCCAAACTTAGACTAACAACTGTTGAAACAAATAATAATGAAACAACAACAAAGTCTAACTGATCTAGTAATGGTACTGGTTTTCCACGTTCAAAATTCAATCTTCTTTTTAAAAAGCTACCAATAGCATCACCAATAAGTGCACCAAAACCTAATAAAAAGCCAACCAATAATCCTTGAGGTACAAACCCAGACATGAATGTTATTTGTGAGGCAGTTATATTAAAAAAATAACTTCCAATACCATAAGTTGCTAGAAGTCCTAAAATACCTCCAATAACCATTCCAAACAAGCCACCACAAACAGTACCTCTCCATGTGACACCATTACCAATTAATCTACGATTATCCCAGCAATAATGACCAAAATCCATAGGAGTTCCACCACCAAACACTAATGCAGAACCATTAGCAAGATATGCTGGAATCATTAAATATATTGAATAAAAAATTAAAGTTAAAATATCCATAATAAACCTCAGAATTTTGTAATTATATTTATACTTATAATTTTACTATTATTATAATATATGTAATTTCCATAAATATAAGCAATATATAATTATACCTAATCAATATAATTAATAATGATTATTATAGTTAAATAAATACTTTAAATATAAAAAACAAATTATTATAATTAATAGAGAGAATTTAAAAAAAAAATAAAGGGGAGTGTTTAGAATATCAACAATTTCTAAAACTAAAAGCTTATGTCCAAACTGTTTAAAAATATTAGATGCTGAAGTTTATTCTGAAGATAATAAGATTTTTATTGAAAAAACATGCTCTGAACATGGAACTTTTAAAAATACCTATTGGCATGATGCTAAATTATTTGAAAAAACATTAGCCTATGAACCAGAACCACACAGATTAAAAAATCTTAAAGATGCTGAAAATGGAGAATGTCCATCTAATTGTGGATTATGTAACCAACATAAAAGTCAAACAATACTTGGTTTAATTGATGTGACAAATAGATGTAATCTAACCTGTCCAATATGTTTTGCTAATGCTGCTGCTTCTGGTACATTATATGAACCTACTCAAGATGAAATTAGAGGAATGCTTAAAAATTTAAGAAAAAATCAACCAGTTGCTACACCAGCAATACAATTTTCTGGAGGAGAACCTACTGTTCGAAGTGATATTGTAGAACTCATTAAAATAGCTAAAGAAGAAGGATTTACACATACTCAAATTGCAACAAATGGAATTGAACTTGCTAACAATGAAAATTTAGCTAAAGAACTTAAAGATGTAGGACTAAATACTGTTTATTTACAATTTGATGGAGTTACTGAAGAACCATACATAAAAACTAGAAATGCTAATATTCTAGATAAAAAAATAGAAGCTATTGAAAATTGTAGAAAAGTAGGACTTGGTGTTGTATTAGTACCTACACTTGTTAAAGGAATAAATGATGATCAAATTGGAGATATTATTCAATTTGCATTGGATAATATTGATGTTATTCGTGGAGTTAACTTCCAACCAGTATCATTTGCAGGACGTACACCCTCTGATAAAGTAGAACAACAACGTATAACAATTGATGATCTTGTCAATGATGTTGAAAAACAAACAAATGGAAAAATTAAAAAAGAAGCATTCTATCCTGCAGCTACTGTAGCTCCAATTTCTGAATTAATTGCTGCTATGAATAATGAAGAAGATGAAGTTACATTAACCTGTCATGAACATTGTGGTGTTGGAACTTATGTATTTAAGGAAGATAATGGTGAAATAATTCCTATCACAGACTTTATTAACGTTGATAAATTCATGAAATTAATTGAAGATAGTATTCCAGGTATTGAGAAAAACACAAAATACTCAAAAACAAAAACACTAGCTAAAGCTCTAAAAAATCTACCTAAAACTATTGATACTGATGAAACACCAAGCTATATAGATATTATTGATTTATTAAAAAATATATTCATAAAACAAGATTATCTTGCATTAGGTGATTTCCATATGAATGCTCTACTTATATCCTGTATGCACTTTATGGATCCATTTAACTTTGATCAAGATAGAGTAAGTCGATGTGTAATTCATTATGCTACACCAGATGGTAGAATTATCCCATTTTGTTCAATGAACAATATTTACAGAGAAAGTGTAGAATCTAAATTTAACATACCTTTAAATTCAGATAGAGCTAGAGAAATTATCAAAAACATTAATAAAGCCAAAAAAGAACATTGAAATTAAAATCCAATTCTTTTAATATCTTTTTTTAAAATTTATAAAATTAATGACTTTTAGATAACCTTAAATAATCAACATAATATTTTTCAAAAAGAATAAAATAAATAAAATTAATGATTTAAAAAAAAATTAGAAAGTTTTAAATAAAAACAATATTATATTACTTAACATAAATAGAGTATTTAAAAGATAATAAATCATAACATATACTGTATTTCTAAAAAAAAATAAGAAATATCTTCAAAAAAAATTTTATGAAATACCACTTTTATGTTATACTATTAAAAAAATACAACAATAGATAAATTTTTTTATTTAATATTGAAAAGGAGGTAACTATATATGTCCGAATTACCCTTAACACCATTAGGTAGAATTATAAAAAACGGTGGTGCAGAAAGAGTAAGTGAAGATGCTAAAGTTGAATTATCTGCATTTTTAGAAGATACTGCAGAAGAACTTGCTAAATTAGCATTAAATAATGCTGAAGAAAATGGAAGAAAAACTTTAAAAGCAGAAGATATAAGTATCGCTTACAAAGAATTATAAGTAAAATAAATACTTATTTATTTTCTATAAATTTTTTTTTGAAGTTATTAAACTCATTATCAGACATAGAAACATTTTTAAAAAATATCTCACTTTTCTCAATTATTTTAAAAGCAATAACTTCATAATCTAGACTTAAAAATCCACTACCAATAACATCCACATCTAATTTTACATAGGGATATATCTTTCTATTATTGATTATTATAGGATCAATAAAATATTTTTTAGTAATTGACATTTAATCACCTACGTGCGATTTTAATTATTTTTATTATTAATTTTAATATATTTATACTTGTAATTATCTTGAATATTATTCGTAGTATATTCATTATTATAATATCAAATGAAACTTCACAATCAAAATTAACAACAGCCTTATTTATAACAGGTGTTATTAGAATATGAATATCAAAAGGATATAATGGTGCTGTTATAGCCCATAAAATATTACAAATCTTTATTGTTAAATTATTATTTTTCAAACCAAAATCTAATTTAATGTTACTTTCCTTAAATTTACATAAAGTTACAATTAAAACTACAATTTTATATAAATCTGATGTAGATGCTTTTAGTGTTGGATATATTTCTTTAGCATTTTCTAATAAATTACTTGAAAATTCATCTTCATATTCATCAGTGTTATCTTCCCCTTTATCCTCATCACCATCATTATTATCATTAGAATTATTTTCATCTATAGAATCTAAATTTATAGTTCTAAGTAGAAAATTCCTTGATTTCCATATTACAAACACATCTAAAGCTTTCTTTTCAAAAACATATCTTAACTTTAAAAAATAATGTGTAATTATTATTTCACCATTCAAAGCTTGATTATTTCTATGAAATGATAAATATACACCCAATGGCTTCAAAAAGAATATGAATATTAATAAAATTACAATTAATAACAACATAAATATAATTTGAAGAATCATAAATTTAGCCCTAGAAATTACTTAAAAAAATATTTAAAAAAAATTAAAAGAATACTTAATTAGTATCTTTTTTCTGAGTAGATTTAGTACTTTCAGTACTTTTTGGTTTTATTTTAGTTTTGATTTTATTAATATTAGTTTCACTAGATTTACCTTCATCAGATTTACCTGATTTATTTCCTAAAAATCCTGTTAAAGCTTTTCCTGCACCTAAAAGTAAATCTTCAAGTGGAGTTCCCATGTTATCTAATGGTAATATTTCAACACCCTCTGGTCCCGGAACATCATTATATACTACAAGCAATGCTATAGGATCAATAGAACCTCCACCACCAGCCCCACCTAAAGCAGAATCTTCATCTTTTTTAGCATTAGAAGCTACACCTACACCAAAACCTAGTGCTGTTTTTGAGATAGGAATAATAATTCTATCACCAGCAGGTATTGGATTACCTGCAATACTATTAGCATTCATAAGTTTTTGAATTTGACTTATGGTTTTTTCTATTGTGCTATCTAAATCCATACTAATCTCCTTTTAAATTGTTTTATTATTCATTTAGAATATAGTAATTAATCTATAATAACTTCTTTAAATAATCATGGATAGAAAAGTATATATAATAGAGAATAAATAATTTATAAATAAGTATTGAAAAATATATTTCTGGGCCGGTGGTCTAGAGGTATGATACCTCCTTGACGTGGAGGGGATCACGAGTTCGAATCTCGTTCGGCCCATATTAAATTCTAATTTTAATTGCCGTGGTAGTTCAGTTGGGAGAACGCCAGACTGAAGATCTGGATGTCGCTGGTTCAAGTCCGGCCCACGGCATATTTTAAATAATATTACTATTTCTAACATTAAAAAAAATAATTTAATTAAGTCTATAGTATAAAGTGTATTAGTATGCACACATTTAAAAAAGCTATTTTAATAATTCTACAAAAAAAGATAAATAGATTAATAGCAGTTTTTATCTGCCAAAAAATCTTCCAATTATTTTATGAACAATAAATTGTGCAACTAATCCACCAATTCCAGTTATTATAGCACACAATACCATTGATGGTATAATTACTAATATATCAGTAGTTGTTATTATTGTGATTAATCCAATAATAAGTCCAAGTAATCCTGATAACATGAATGAATCTTTATATTTCATTTTTGGTAATATGAAAATTGAAAGAAAACCTGAAACAAATAGTGCCACTATTAACACAATCATCATCATATTAAAATGTTGCATAATAAATGCCATAGAATCTGTTGGTAGTGGACCATCACCTATAATTAAACCAAGTCCAATCATAACAACAAAGAAAAAATCAATTATTCCAAGTATTAAAGCTAATATTCTATAAAGCCAATTATTTGAAATTGATTGTTGATAATTATCAGACATGTTTGTCATTTGCATCTGATTCAAATTTAAACTATTTTTATACTTATTTAAACTATCTAAATCATATTGATACTTAAAACTTGTAGATCCACAGAATAGGCAAGCACCAGTTTCACGTGGATTCAATGATTTACATTTAGCACATATTTTATGGTATGCTATTTTTGGTACTTCTACATCATTTAATATAAATTGTAAGTCACGATTATCAGCTGCAAATTCAAGGGTATGTCCACAATTTTCACATTTATCAAAGACTAATGGAGTATTTTCCTTAACCTCAATAACTCTTTTACAATTTCGACATACTATATAATTCATAATATCAAATCTTTTCTATTTTTTTATTTATTTACTCTTTTAATTAATTATACATATTATATTCTTTGTGCTAAGAGATATGTTCTTTTACCTTCAATTATTTTTACATCCATAAATGAACCAATTTCAGCTTCATCCACTATTACATTTTTATATGAATCAGTGTAGCCAACATATCCACCAGAGGATCCCTTAGATGTAATTAAAACATTTTGAATGGTATTTTCATATTCTTTATTTTTCTCTAGCATGACCTCTGTTTTTACTTGATTTACTCTATGTGATCTATTCTTCATAATATTATGATCAATTTCTTTAAGATGATTTGATTTTGCACCAGGCCTGTGCATATACTTTGATATATGTACAATATCAGGTTTTATTTCTTTAAGTAATTCTAGTGTTTGATTAAAGTCTTCTTCAGTTTCTGTTGGATAACCAACTATAATATCAGTGGCAAGAGACATTTGAGGAATTTCTTTTCTAAATTCATTAAGTATGTATTTATATTCATCTAGTGTATGTTTTCTATTCATTTCTTTTAATACCTTAGGACTACCTGATTGTATTGGTAGATGTACAAAGTTAAATATCTTATCATTATTTTTAAATGCATCTATTACTTCATGTAATTGATTTTTAATACTTTGTGGATTCATCATACCTACACGAATACGAAAATCACCCTCAATTGCACCTAACTTATTTAGTAAATCAGCAAAGGATTCACCAGTATCCATACCAAAACATGCAGTATCCTGAGCAGTGACTTGTAATTCTTTACAGCCATGTTCAACTGCATCTTTTGCTTCCTCAACAATAACATCAATTGGATAACTTATTAAAAAACCACGAGCTATTCTTGTACAACAAAAGGTACATTGACCATTACATCCTTCACAAATTTGAAGAATATGAACCAAACTTTCAGAATTTTTTTTACCCTTACCAGCTTTAATAGCCCTAGTTTTTCCATATTCATGTACTACTTCACCATTTATTGCTTTTTCAACCACCTCATCCACTTTATCAAGTTTATGTGGTCCAATCCAGCAATCATCACCAGCAAATTTTTCAAGTCTCTTATCATCAACTTCAACCATACATCCCCCAATAATTAATTTCTTATCTGGAAACTCGGTTTTATATTTACGAATTTTAGTAATCATCTTCTGTTCAGTAGGAAGTTTTACATAACATGTATTTAGTATAATTACATCAGCTTCTTCTACATCATAAACAATATCATACTTCTTAGCTAAGATATTAGCCATAATATCAGTATCTGCTTGATTAAATGTACATCCATGTGTTTCTAAATATATTTTCATGTTATCACAAAAAATATTAAATTTTAATTATAATCTTTTTCTTTAATTGTTGTTTTAATAACATACTCAGATAAATCATATTTAACTTTAGATTTATCATTACGTGGTAATAACCTACCATATACTCTTTTAATTACCTTAGCATAAGCAAAACCCGTTCTCATATTTCTTTCCAATGTTTTAAAAGCATATATTCTAAATTTTAAACCATTAACTTCCCCAACATCATCTATAGCAAAGGTAAATTCCCTTTCAATTTCAATTTTATGAGATAAAACAGTACCATGATTATCTATTGATAAACCTATACGTGCAGGTGTATCTAATGATTTTGCCCATATTGTTTTAATATCAATAACAGGACATTCATAACATCTATTTCCCTCATTATTTTCAATAGAAGTCACTTCCACATCCTTACCATCAAGATATAATAAAGTACCCACTTCTAAATATTCATCAGAATATAAATCAATGGTAGTTTTCCATGATCTTTCAAATTCACTGATTATAACACGTACTTTCACTTCATGCGCTTCCTCTGGAGCAGTTTCATGATATATGTGTCCACATTCATCACATTTAACTAGTAATTGTCTATTATTTTTTCCATTAGCCTTTAATATTTCATATTCATCTTCACCACAAACTGGACAAACCATAACTATACCTCCTTCTTATTTTTTAAATATTGATTAACAAGACCACCATTTTCTAAAATATCCAACATTTCAGCATCAAATGGCTTAATTTTAAATGTTTTTTTAGTTGTTTCATTTATAATAATTCCATCTTCAATATTTACTTCTAAAATATCCCCTTCATCCACTTCAATATCTGCTGTTATAACAGGTAAGCCAATATTAATAGCATTTCTATAAAAAATTCTGGCAAATGATTTAGCTATTACTGCTGATACTCCTGCTGTCTTTATTGCAACTGGTGCCTGTTCCCTTGAAGATCCACAACCAAAATTCCATCCACCAACAATTATATCTCCCTTTCCAACTTTACTTGAAAATTCTGGATCTTCAGCTTCCATTACATGTGCTGCTAAATCTTCTGGATTAAATGTTCTTAAATATCTTCCAGCAATAATTACATCAGTATCTATACAATCTCTAAATGTCCATACTTTTCCTTTCATACTATCCATAAATCTTCCTCCTATCTTATTTTTGAACCTTCATTTTTTCCATTTGTAATTTTTATAAAACTATCATTACCCATTAAATCCTGAAGATCTTTTTTCATACTTTTAACATTCGTATCAGTTATACCAAAACATGTAGGACCAAATGAACTCATACCTGCACCTTCAATACCATTATCAAGCATGTATTCTATGATATTGTTAACTTTTTGTGATTGTAGATTCCGTTCTATTTTCTTAAATCCTATTGTTTGAATCTTATTTATAGCATCACCAAAACTTACAATGTCCTTTTCTAATACTGCTGGCATTAATTTCATTAAAGTAATATAACATATTCTTTCAACATCATGTAAATTTATTGGAGAATACTCTTGGAAAATATTAACTTCTCTACTTCCTGAAACTCCTTGATTAAAATTAGGTGTTGCAATTAATATATTCCAATCCTCTGGAAAATCATATCTTACTAAAAGTGGTGGTGGTGCTACATGCGATGCTGATGATGGAAGAAAATCCTTTTTAATATTTTTTTTATGTCCACCATCAATAATTAAACCACCATGATTAAAGGAATGTACTCCAATACCACTTGTTCCACCACGTTGTACTATCTTTGCTATTTCAAAAACATCTAAATCAACACCATTAATCTTAGCAACTAATTGTCCAGTTGAAAGTAGTAATTGTGTTCCCAATCCTAGACCATGATGTATTGGATAGATTTTTTTTACTCTAAATCTATAGGAATTATTAATTCCAAGATATTCCTGCATATTATTACAAGCAGTTAATATCTTTGATTTATATTCATCCACATAACTATATCTTGTGTCTTCAAATAATATTTCTGTTTGAGAATCATTGAAGTCACACTCTAATATTAATGATGGATTCTTTAGTGTTATACCAATACCACCATCAATTCTACCCTCAGATCCATTAAGATCAATTAATGATAAATGTAATCTTGCAGAAGTTTCTATTTCCAAAATAATACAACCTATAAAAAGTATGTTTTTAAATATTTTTAAACTATATTTATCTTTATGAATTATTATTTATACTATTTATTATTTTTTCAAGAATAGATAAATAAGTAATTTAATAAAAAGAGAATAATAAAAAGAAAAGGAATAATTAAATGAATTTAGACATGTATGGACCATCCTTATAATATCCAAATTTACGATAATAATCTCTTACACCAATTCCACTAATTATTAGCATTTTATTTTTATTATATTCATCTTTTGCTATTTTTTCAGCTTCTTCTAATAATTGGGCACCATAACCTTTATGTTGCCATAAATTATCATCATTTTTACCAATTTTCTGCATTTGTCCATAAACATGTAATTCTCTAATCAATGAACTTGAACTTGTAATTTCCTTCCTAAATACTCTATTGGATGGTATTCTTAAACGAGTAAATCCAATTAAAATATCATTTTCCACATCTTCTATAGATAAAAATATTTCATGTCCACCTACTACATCATAATCTGTTCTTAGTAATTCTATATTATTATAGTCAGGTTCTATTCCATGTGCCTTTTTATGACCTACCTCTCTACATCTAATACATTGACATTGAATATCCTCCTCTTCAAGACGATTATATACTAATTCTCCAAGATTTGATTTTTTAACTCCAGCATCAATTAATGTTGCTGGAATATCTCTTTGAATTCTCATTGTTCTAACCCATTTTGGTAGAATTTTTTTAACTTCAACTATTAAATCCACTGCTTGTTGAGATGTGTATGGTTCATATTCGCCCTTTTTCCACATATCATAGAATTCTGAGCCCTCTGTAACAAGACATGGATAGATTTTTAACATGTCTGGTGAAAATAATGGTTCATTAAATAAACGTTTAAACATGTTAACATCACTACTAAATGAAGATAAAAGTCCTGGCATCATATGCATGGCAACTTTTATTCCAGAATCTCGTAATAATTGATTTGCCTCTATTACATCTTGAATTTTATGACCTCTATCAACTCGTTTATATATATGATTATATAATGTTTGAACACCTAATTCAACACGTGTTACTCCAAATTGTAACATTCTATTAATATCTTCCATTTTAGCATAATCTGGTCTTGTTTCAAATGTTAATCCTATACATCTTACCTTTGAATGTTCATTATTTTTCTGTGCATCATGTATGTATTGGAAATCCTCTGGAGGTATTATTTTGATTTCCCTTTGATTTACTGGTATTTTCTTACTAACTGTTTCAAAATCATTCATTGCCCTTAAACATTGTGTTACAAACCATTCCTGATAATCAAGAGTACATGAAGCAAAGGTTCCGCCCATTATTATTAATTCCACCTTATCTATGGAATGACCAATATTTTTTAGTTGATATAATCTGTTGAATGTTTGAACATATGGATGAAAATGGAACATTCTTGCTCGTAAAGCTGCAGGTTCCTCACCAGTATAACTTGGAGGAGCAATGCTACTCTCAGGACAGTATTTACATCGTCCATGTGGACATTTATGTGGCCTACACATAACTGCTACTATTGCAACACCAGAAATTGTACGTGTTGGTTTTTTCATTAGAATTGGTCTTAAACTTTCTAATTCTTCTGGTTTTGCATACTGTAAAATTTTAGAATTACTCATGAAGCCACTTAATTTTAAGTCTCTACATGTTTGAATTTTAAGTTTTTCTAAATCCTTCTTTGTAGTTATATTTCTACTTAATGCTTCTTCTATTATTAATCTACACGCTTCCTGCATCTTTTATTCTCCTCCTTTTTATTAGTCATACAATTAAATTATTTATTTAAAAATTAATAAAACAAAAGATTATTTTAATAAGAAAATCAATATTATTATATAAAAAAAATTATTTAGAGGAACACTACATGAAAATATCGGAACTAATTGGTAAAAAAGTATTAGATGATAATGCTAATGAAATTGGTAAAATTCAAGATATTGATATTAATCTTAAAGAAAATACTATTTCTGAAATAACTATTAATCCTAATGAACTTAGTTTAAGAAAAGTTAATTTTAAAATAACTCCTGAAATGGTTTCTGAAGTAGGAGACTATTTATTATTGAACATATCTAAATCTGAAATTTCAAAGGATAATGAATCTAAAGAAGTTCCGGATGTAGAAGTAGTTAATCCAAGTGAATTAGAAGAAAGAAATACTTCTTAACTAATTCCTTATTTTTCTTATTTTTTATTTTTTCTTTGTAATGTTAATATTGCATTTTTAAATTCATTCCTAAATTCCATAACTTCACTTGTAGGTATGGAATAACTTACACGTATGTATCTATCTCCAAAGCGTTTACTTGTATAATTTCCTTCTCTTACAAAGATATTTTTTTCTTCTAGAAGATACTCTGATAGATCCTCTGGTTTAACACCAGTTTGTGAAATATCTATTACCATCATATTTGCATCTGATGGATATACTGGTAGAAAAGCACCAGGTGTTTCATCAACAGCTTCTTTAATAAGTTCTTGATTTTTGAAACATGTTTCTTTTATATCTTCAATCCATGATGATTTACTATGTAGTCCTGCTATACCTGCTTCTTGTGCTAATGAATTTGTTCCAAGATCGTTTATTACACTAGCTCTTATTGGTCTCATTAAATCTGGAGAACTAATTACTGCCCCTATTCTTAAACCTGCCATTCCAAATATTTTAGAAAAACTATATATTGTAATTGTATGTTCTGGAGCATATTTTGCAACAAGAGTATGATCTCTTGCAAAGTCTTTGTATGTTATATCATGTAATACAATTATATTATTTTCTTTTGCAATTTCTGCAATTTCTTTTATTTCATCCTTAGTATATGCTGTTCCTATTGGATTTAATGGATCAATTAATACAATTAATTTTGTTTCCATATCTATATTTTCTTTAATAAGTTCTGGTGTTAATTTATAACCACATTCCTCATTATATATTGGTACTTCCTTTACATGATTTCCAAATCTATTACAGAAGTTATTAATAATTAAATATCCTGGATCTGATGCTATTGTATTTGTTACATGATATAATGATGTACTTATAGCAAGATATAGAGATTCTGTTGCACTTGCAGTTACTTGTACATCAAATAAATTAGGATCTAATTCTAAATCTTTAAGAATTAATTCTTTAAGTTCTGGAAAACCTTCAGGTGGTGGATATTTACAATAATCTCTTTTTTTAGCTCCAGCAATTAATGCATCTTCTATACCTTTATCCTTTTGTAAATGATTAGTATTTTGTCCCATCCAAATTAAATCTTCTTTTTTATATAAGTAATCAAAGAATTCATTTATTGTGTTAAATCCACTTGGAACTCTTTTTTCCTTCTTTTTAAAAACCATAATTCTACTCCCTATTTCTTAATTATATAATTCCTCTATCAATAATCTCAAATTTTATTGATTGACCTGGTGCTTTAGTTTTATGTCTTTGTAATGTAGCTGTTCTTTTTAGAGAATCTACACTTTTTTCTATTTCAATTATTATTTTACTCCAATATTTTAAAACTGTACCACCAATAGGTTCTATTATTAAATCATCAGAATCAAATGGAGAATATATTTGATTAGTAATAACAATTGCTACGTTATATTCCCTACTTAATCTCAATAATTTTGCCATTAGCCGACCCAATCTCTTATTTATTTCTGAAGGATCTCCATCCTCTACCCTATACAATGCTACTATTGAATCTATTATTAACATATCAATAGATTTGTCTTTTTTTAATATGTCTTCAATATTTTGAATATCCAATATTTGTTCATCAAAGGATTTTGGCTCTAAAATATAAATATTCTTAGATATAGAACCAAAATCAGTTCCCGCTATTTGTTGTATTCTCTCTAAAGATAATCCACCTTCAGTATCCATATATATTGCCTTAGATCCATTTTTTGTAGCTTCATATAATATTTTCAATGCAATATTAGTTTTTCCAGAACCAGGAGGTCCATAAAACTGAGTAATACATCCTTTTTCTATACCTCCACCAAGAAGTTTATCCAGTGAAGAATTAGTAGGAATTAAAACAGATTCTGAAATGTCTGAAAGTGTCTTCAAAATAATATCTCCATAACCTTATTCATTTGGTAATAATTCTATAAGTTATTATATAAATAGTTAAATCATAGTTTTATAAAAAAAGAGTATCTACTTTTTACAAGCTCAAAATTTCATTAAAAAATTAATATATCAATACATTATTCTAGTCTTTGAATCATAAAAATAAAAAAAAAGAGGGGTTTAAGTTGAAGTATTTGTTTGAACATTTGTACCATTAGTACTTGAATTTGTTGTACTGTTGGCAGTTGTATTTGCATATTCAGATACATCCCATACACTTATTCCTGGTTCTGAATGTGTCATGTTGAATCTTGTCACATTTAATCCACTTTTAAGGTATAGTTTTGTGAATAATGATTCTTCTAAATGTGAATCAAATAATACTGTGAAATATGAACCATCGTTTTGATGTATAGCCATAATAGACATGTTACTGTTATTGTTAACTATTTTTTCTGTTAATTGATTGTTTTCTACAACAATTAATTTATGTGGTTTTAGTAATGTATTTCCAGTACCATCTGATAATTCTTTAGACATGCGTTGTTTATCTTCTAGTGTGGACATATTTAAACTTTTATTTAGTTTTGATTGATCCACATATGCAAATGTCATTGTACTACCATTTGTTTCATTGGTTGGTGAACTTACTCCTATAACACCATTATCCATACCTAATGTAAATTCTCTTCCATTAATGTTTTCAATATTACTTTGAGATGGATAATATGAGTAATGTGTTGAATTTTGGTTTTTAAAGTCCCATGAACCAAAGTATGACCACCATGCTGCTTTTGAAAGCATATCCGAACTTAATATTAAGTTTACAGGTTTTACTTTTGCAGGATGTGTTAAATCAAGTACTGAGTTAGCTTCTTGTTGTGATAAGCCATAAGTACCAGTTAATGCTGAATTTGCTTCTGTTCTATCCATTGGTAAAATTGCATTTAATATTTCTACAGTTTTTTCTGTATTATTTGTATATAAATCTAATGTATTAGATGCATCTTCTCCACTGTTTGCAAGCATTCTTAAAATACCTGCAGATTTTGCCTCATCTGTTGATGTTAGGGCATTACCTATCCAATAGGCTCTCATGTTATTCTGTGAACCCCCATCAAATACTACTTGACGGTCAGCAACTGCTGTGAATAGGTGACCAAAGTCCCACCAAGATGCAAGTACAGTGTCTTGTGATGTATTTGCTTTAATCCATGTTAATGTATTGTACATATCATCGTTTGTACTTCCCACAGCTTGGGAAGAAGCTAAATGATCTGCATATAATGGACTTACCACTGCTAACAATACAAGTATTGCTGCAATTAATGCTACATATGAATAATTTTCAGTTTTTAAATCGATATATTTAACCATGATTCCTACAAACAGACCAGATAACAGTGCTACTGGTACTGCAAATTGTTCTATAAACCTTGTACCTTGTGTTAACATTATTGCTATACCAAGAATCCAAAGTAATGTAAGAACATATAGGAATAAGTTATTATATTTTTCTTTTGATGTTAATTCATATCTTCCTGGTTTAAATACATCTTCATGATGCATAACTTCTTCAGCTTTTTTAGTTTTAGGAGTGTATCTCCTATTTCTAGGCTTTTTATCCTCAATTGTTTCTGTTTTTTCTTCAGTTTCGTCTTTTTTATCTTTGTTTACTGGTTTTTTTCTTAATACATATCCCATTAAGAATAATGCAGCAACTGCATATAATAATGAGAATAATCCACCACTTTGATTTGCTACATCAATAACTTGTGGAATTTGAAGTTCCCCTACAGATACATATACGTTAGGATATGCTGTACCTGCAGTTGCACTTTGTAAGCTTGTTGCTGAACCAAGAACAGTTGTAATTGATTCAAACATTGAAGAACCTACTGTTAATGCAAGAATAATTATTGATAGTATAATAAATACTACAAGTGGTAATGTTGCAGGATTGTTTTTAAGCCATTGCTTTTTATTTGATAAATCCTTTCCATCTTTTTTATCCATAATATAGCTAATAGGTATGAATAAAATCAATGTACCAAATGTTAATAATACCATGTATGTATATCCACTCCATGACAGAGCAAATAAACCTAGGAATAACGATGCTATTCCAGCATATAAACCCTTAAATAATGGTTTTGATGCATAAACACTTTCAGTTAGGAATACTACTATCATTAACGGCAATAGAACATTGAACATATCTGTATCAAAAAATCCACCATATGTGTGTGAGAAGTATGCTGGTGCTGCTCCTGCAATTACACCTGCTACTATTGCTCCCCAAGTATTTCCAGTAGCTCTTCTAACAATATAAAATGCTGGTAATACAGCCAGTGATCCTATAATTGGACCTAGCCAGAATGCTACCTGTGTTAAAGACACAGATCCAAACATATTAACGAATTTATATACTAAAGCTGCTAATATAACTATTACTGGTTGATAATTAACTTCACGACCATTAGGAGACGTTGACAACGAATCCCATGACGTTCCATTAACAACCGTATCACCAAGTTGTCCATTTTTTAAATAATTCTCAGTTAAACGATAATTATAATATGAGTCTATCTCAGTAAAATACGGCATTCCACTATCATCTTGATATAGTGCTTTTTGACTGGAATTGGTGATTCCTCCAAGATTAATTGTTTCTGCTCTAACTGCAAAAACTGCTAATACTAGTAATATCGCGATTATGAAAGGCGCTATTTTGATTGCTAAATTTTTATTGTCCATGTGTTAATTCTCCTTTTTTACCTCCAATATAGATAGAATAATAGGATACTATTTGTCAATTTTGATAAATTTCTTTAATTCAGATTATAAACTGTATCTAACGAGAATATTATTATATTAATTTAGATTATTCTTTTTATTACTACATGAAAAAATAAAGAATAACAATAGATTCTTTTTAAATAAATTCATGTATAAAACAAGATAAAAGCAAGTTATGTGATTAAATGAGTAAAGTATGGGAAAATTTTTCAGAGTACATTATAAATAACTATCAAGATAGTAAAAAAATCATTGAAGTAGGTGTGGGTAAAATAACAGAACCTAGTGACATACTAAAAAAACACTTACCTAACACAACAATTAATCTAGTGGATATATATCCCTGTAACAGTGATGTTATAAAGGATGATATTACAAACCCAACTGATAAAATCTATGAAGATGCTGATTTAATCTATTCAATAAGACCTCCTGAAGAATTACAACCTGATATACTTAAATTGTCTGATAAATATAATAGTGATGTTATTATTAAACCATTATTTACTGAAGAAATTAATTTTAATTTTCAACAAAGATTAAAATTAGTAAATTACAAACGTATGGCTTTTTATATTATGAAAAGAGAGTGAAATAACATATGACATGGGAAAAATTAACAAAATCCGAAGTAATATCGAAATTAAATACAACTGAAAACGGTTTAACTTCAGATAAAGCAACAAAAAACCTTGAAAAATATGGTAAAAATGCATTGAAAGAAAAAGAAAAAGAAAGTGAATTAAAAAAATTCATCTCACAATTCACAGAACCATTGATGATTCTTCTAATAATTGCAGGCATTATTGCTGCAGTTATTGGAGATGGTATAGATTCAGCAGTGATATTTCTAGTTGTTATACTCAATGCTGTGATTGGATACAAACAAGAAAATAAAGCAGAAAATGCAATGGAAAAACTAAAATCAATGACAAATAAAACAACCATTGTTTTAAGAGATAATCATAAACAAGAAATTAATGCTGAAGATTTAACTGTTGGTGATGCAGTAATACTTGAAGAAGGAGATAGTATTCCAGCAGATTTACGTTTAATAGAAACATATGATATTAAAGTAGATGAATCCTCATTAACTGGAGAATCACTACCTGTACATAAGGTGGATTGTGAAGTAACTGATGATTCACATGACAACATGGTGTTTATGAATACACAAGTTGTAAGTGGAAGAGCTAAAGGTCTTGTTACTTCAATAGGTATGAATACTGAAATTGGAAAAATAGCCTCTATGATTCAAGAAGAGGGAGATAAACAAACACCACTTGAAATTAAGATAGATAAACTTGGAAAAACTCTTGGATTACTTGCAATCATCATATGTGTAATTATATTTGTACTTGAATTGTTACAAGGACAACCTGTTGCAAACACATTTATGACAGCAGTATCACTAGCTGTTGCTGCTATTCCTGAAGGATTACCTGCAATATTAACATTAACATTAGCTCTTGGTATGCAAAAAATGGCTAAAAATAATGTTATTATTAGAAAATTATTAGCTGTTGAAACTTTAGGTTCTTGTTCTGTAGTATGTACTGATAAAACAGGAACATTAACACATAACAAACTCACAGTTACAGATTCATACACTACAGACAAAAATATGGCTTATATTATATCTGGATTATGTAATAATGCTAAAGTTGATAAAGATAAAAATACAAAAATTGGAGATCCAACAGACATATCTGCCCTTGAATATGCTATTAATAACAACTACAGTGATAATATAACACAAACAAGATTACATGAAATACCACTTGATAGTACAAGAAAAAGAATGACAACTATAAATAAAATCAATGGAAAAGAATATGTTCTAATAAAAGGTGCACCTGAAATACTTCTTAGTATGTGTAAATATATTAGAAAAGAAGATAAAGTAAGTGAAATCACAACTGAAGAAATTAAAACAATTGAAAAAATAGAAACTGAGTATACTGATAAAGCACTGCGAGTTCTTCTTCTTGCATACAAAGAGATTGATGATTATAGTAAATATTCTGCAGAAGAATTGGAAGAAGATTTAGTATTTGTTGGATTAATTGGAATGATGGATCCTCCAAGAAAAGAAGTATTTGATGCTATAAAAACTTGTACAAATGCTGGTATAACAGTAAAAATGATTACTGGTGACCATAAAAATACTGCTATGGCTATTGGTAAACAAGTAGGAATAGAAAATCCTGATAAATCTTTAACAGGACCTGAAATAGATAAATTATCAGATGAGGAATTTATGAAGGTTGTTAAAGATGTAAATATATATGCAAGAGTATTTCCAGAACAAAAAGTTAGAATTGTTAAAGCACTGAAAACAAATAATGAAATTGTTTCAATGACTGGTGATGGTGTAAATGATGCACCTGCATTAACTACTGCAAATATTGGTGTTGCAATGGGTTCAGGTACAGATGTAGCAAAAGAATCAGGGGACATGATACTTCAAGATGATAACTTCTCAACAATAATATATGCAATTAAAGAAGGACGTACAATATATTCTAATATAAAACGCTTCCTTAAATATCAGTTATCAACAAATATTGCAGCAATAATTACAATATTAACTACTACACTTCTATCACTGCCAATACCATTTAATCCTGTGCAACTTCTCTGGATAAATATAATAATGGATGGACCTCCTGCACAATCATTAGGAGTTGAACCTGCTGATGTGAATATCATGAATACTCCTCCAAATAATGAGGATATAGTATCTAAGGCAAATTTAATACATATTACATTAATTGGTATAGTAATGACTATTGGAACACTTGGATTATATTTATATGAAATGTCAATAGGTTCAAATCATACACTTGCAAGTACAATTGCATTTACTGTATTTGTAATGTATCAATTATTCAATGTATTTAATTGTAAATCAAAAAGTAAAGAGAAAAATAACACATTAAAATATGCTGTCATAGGATCATTTATATTACAATTACTAGTAATATACATACCATTCCTACAAACCATATTTAAAACAACAGCTATTCCAATTATGTCCTGGATTCCTATAATTATAGTTTCAGCTTTAATTATAGTTGCAGAAAGGATTATTAGATTATTTGAAAAAAAAGTAATTTAAAATAATTCTTTTATATATTCCTTTTTTTAGAAAATTTTTATAAATATCATCAAATATCAATTAATATATCTAAAACTCATTTTTTTAA
>NZ_MAIF01000142.1:0-18776 GCF_001729395.1 Methanosphaera sp. A6
GATTTAAAAAAATATGAAAAATATAAAAATAATAGAAAAAAATATAGATAATCCTTTAAATCATGAAAAAAAAATTATTAAATAACAAATAAAAATTGAGCGAGAAAATAATGAATAAAAAGATGATTTTAATAGGCCTTATCTCATTAGTAGCTCTTATTTCTATAAGTTCAATTAGTGCTTCTGATTCTACTTATAATAATAACCACTGCTATGCATGTAACTACAGTGATTGTCAATGTAGTAATTCATGTTTATGTAAAGACCCAAATTATAAAATAATAACTGAAAATGAAACTAAAATAAGAAATAACAATAATTGCTACTACTGTAATGAAACATGTAACTGTCCAAATGATTGTTCCTGTAAACAAGTAGATAAAGCAGAAGATTCAACCTATTCCTCAAAAAATCCAGTGATAAATATTTGGAATTACTTTATAAATAGTATTATAAATATAATAAAACCAGATTCTAATCCAAATAACACACAAAACACAACCCAAAATAATACAACTAATAATACAACTTCCCAAAACACGTCAATAAATAACACAACAACTGATAATAGTAGTGATGTTGGTGGTGCTGATAATAGTCAATCAACAACAAGTAATGTAGAAACTCCAGAACAAAATCCTACTGAAGTAAGTACACGTGGTGTCAACTCACAAAGTCAAGAAGTATCACAAGAACAAGTAGAATATTAAATTATTAAAAAAATAGATATTATCTAAGTAATATATATTATAATATACAAAAAACTATGAAGGAAATAATAAAATGGCATTTGATGAAACAGGAAAAATATGGTTTAATGGTGAATTAGTAGATTGGAAAGATGCTCAAATACATGTTTTATCACACGTAGTTCACTACGGTAGTAGCGTATTTGAAGGTATTAGATGCTATGACACAGAAAATGGACCAGCAGTATTTAGATTAAAAGATCACATGAAAAGATTGGAAGATTCTGCTAAAGTATACAGAATGGACATTCCATACACACGCAATGAATTATGTGAAGCTGTAAAAGATACAATAAATATAAACAACATAAGATCTTGTTATATAAGACCAGTAGTATTCAGAGGATACAAAGAACTTGGTGTTTATCCAATGAATTGTCCTATAGAAACTGTTATTGCTGTATGGGCATGGGGACAATACCTTGGAGAAGATGCTCTAGAACAAGGAATTGATGTATGCACATCATCCTGGAGAAAAATGGCACCAGACACTATGCCAAACTTAGCTAAAGCTGGATCAAATTATATGAATTCACAATTAGCTAAAATAGAAGCAACAACTAATGGATACAAAGAAAGTATTATGCTTAACTATGAAGGTACTGTTGGAGAAGGTACTGGTGAAAATATATTCTTTGTAGAAGATGGAGAATTATACACACCAGATATTGGTTCATCTGTATTAAAAGGTATTACAAGAAATACTATTATAACGATAGCAGAAGATTTAGGTTATAAAGTAAGAGAAGAAACAATACCTAGAGAAAGATTATACACAGCTGATGAAGTATTCTTTAGTGGTACTGCAGCAGAATTATCTCCAATAAGATCTATTGATAAAATACAAATAGGTAAAGGAAAACGTGGCCCTGTAACTAAAGAAATACAAGATAGCCTATTTGATATAGTAAATAACAAAGTTGAAGATAAATATGGATGGTTAGACTTTATATAATTGTTCAATCTTCATTTTTTTCTCTTTTTAAATGATGTTTATAAAAAAAATATCATATTAATTCTTAAATTTTAAATAAACAATAATTTTATTATTTGAACAATACATATTTATCTATTAACATAGAAAAGACTTATTTATGATAATTATCAATTTTATGTAAATAATTTATTAAATTTTAGATAAAAAAAAATTAGGTGATAGATTGTTAGATATATTAAGTGCTATTATTTTAGGAGCAGTTCAGGGAATTAGTGAGTTTCTACCTATTAGTAGTTCAGGTCATCTTGTTTTAGTTCCAGCCCTTCTTGGTATTGAAACTGGACTTGCATTCGACACTATATTACATATAGGAACATTAGTTGCTATTTTTACCTTCTTTTGGAAGGATATTATAAATCTGATAAAAGGATTTATTCTTAGTATTATTGATCTTACAGAAGGAGTAGATATATTTAAAAGAGAACTTCATAGAGTTCCAGAAAAAAGATTTGCATGGTTAATCATTGTAGGTACTATTCCAACAGGAATTATGGGTATTTTATTAAAGGATGCTATTGAAACAATATTTAGAGGTACTTTATTTGTAGGTATTTTCCTACTTGTTACAGCTGCTGTTCTTTATTATTCAGAAAGACATTCATCTGGACAAATTACTCAAAAAGATATGTCCTTTAAACAAGCATTGATTGTTGGTATTTGTCAAGGACTTGCAGTATTTCCAGGTATTTCAAGATCTGGATCTACAATTGCATCAGGATTATGTCTTGGACTAAACAGAGAATATGCTGCTAGATATAGTTTCTTATTAAGTATTCCTGCAGTTATTGGAGCAGGTCTTATACAAATTAAGGATATTGCTACACTTGATGCATCAGCAAGTGTACTTCTTGCTGGATTTATATCATCAGTAATATTTGGATATTTATCTATAAAATTACTTATGAAAATGATTAAAGGTTGGAGTTTAGATATTTTTGCATACTATTGTACAATAATAGGTATTATAACAATTATATTATCAGTGGTATTATAAAAAAAATTTAGAGGTATCTTCCTCTTTTTTCAATTTCATCTATTTTTTTAATTACATCTTCATTATCATAACCATTTAAGAAGTAATTAAATAGTTCTTCTGATTTTTCTGGAATTATTGTATTTAATGATTTTTTAAATACAAGTAGATCTGTTCCTTTATCTTCTAAGAGATTACTATACTTTCCTAGTCCAAAATCAATGAATATTGGTTTATCATCTTTTATGAGTATGTTAGCTGTTGTTAGATCCCCATGAATTATTTCACCTTCATGCATTTTAAAAACCATTTCTCCAATATTTGTAAATATTTTCTTTATATCTTTATCAGTATTTATTATTTCATGTAACTTAGGAGCATCTATTTTTTCTAGAATAATATCTTTTCTATTAAGATCTATTGAATAGATATAGGGTGTTGTTACTCCATATTTTTTACAATCAGAGAGTAATTTTGCTTCTTCTTTAGTTCTCTCTAATCTTAATTTTTCATCTAGTTTATCTACACGATATTTCTTTTTAACACGATGTTTTATAATAACTTCTCTCTCATCCCAAATACCTTCAATTATATCGGCTTCAGCACCTTTTTCTTTAATATTATCAGGGAGATTTATATTATGCTGAAAGTTATCTTTTATCCATGTAACTTCTACTTGATCTGTTCTATACTTTGGATTAATATAACTATTTTCTATACCACATTTATTCTCATCATATGATAAAAGACCCACTCTTGCTATCATAGAACCATTATCACCACAATACTTCATAGGAGGCATGTAAAAGTCAACATAATGATCCTCACACATAACTTGTAGCATCTGACGTAACTTACTATTTGCAGCAACACCTCCACATAACAACACTTCATTCTTTCCAGTGTAACTTATTGCCCTTTCTGTTACCTCACAAAGCATTGCAAAACATGTTTGTTGAAAACTATTACATATTACATCTAAGTCAACACCTTGTTTATACTTATTAATAGCACTAGTTAAAATTCCAGAGAAGGATAAATCCATACCTTTAACAACATAGGGTAATTCTATTGTTTTATTAGTATTTTCTGCATGTTTTTCAACAATAGGTCCTCCAGGATGTCCTAAACCAATATCCCTTGAAAACTGATCTAAACAGTTACCAATTGCAATGTCCAATGTTTCTCCAATAATCCTATATCTTCCAGATTCATAACTAATTATTTGAGTATTACCACCACTTGTATATAATGTTAAAGGATCTTTAGCTCCAGTTGTTAATTTCCCAATCTCCACATGCCCTATACAATGATTTACACCGATTAACGGCACCCCAATATTTTGAGATAAACTTCTTGCAGCAGTTGCAACAGTTCTTAAAGCTGGTCCAAGACCAGGACCCTTTGCAAAAGACACTAAGTCAATATCATTAATAGATAAATTTGACTCTTCAAGTGCCTCTCTAATTAAAGGTACAATGTGTTCTGCATGAAAATTTGCTGCTTCCCTTGGATGAATTCCACCTACTTCTGGATAAAGTTGACATCCACAAGTAGCTAATATATTTCCATCAGAGTCCACAATACCAATACCACACTTTTCTGCTGTACCCTCTATTCCTAGACAAATCAATTAATGTTCTCTCCATTTAAATTATTCTTTAAAAATAATTAATAACTATTATTATATCTTGATACTATATTTAATAATATAATCGTATAGATAAGTAATGAATTATTATAGTTAGTGATGTAAATGACAGAAAATATAAAAATATATGGATCAGAAAAACAACTAGAAAGACTTAGAAACAATGATGATATTATTTTCGCATGTGTTTTATCAAATACAGCAGTATCTAAAATACCAGGTATTAGTGGTGCTGGTGGAAGTCCAGAATTAACACCATACACTCCTGCATTAGATGCAGAACTTATAATGAAAAATATGGCACTGAGTCTTCCAGAAATTGCTATGACAGTTGAAGATGGAGATCCTACACCTACTCCAGGAGTACTTACTAAAGCAACCCTTGATTTACTTAATATTCCGTTCATTGCAATAAATGCAGGACTTGAAGTTACTCCTAAAGTTCCATACATTGAACTTAATGGACAACCTGGAGGAGACTTAAGAGAAGGTAATGGTGTTCCAAATCCTAAAGAAATATTTGACAATGCTCTAATAACTGCAAAAACTTTATCTAAATTAACTAGTCATATTATGATTGCTGAATCCACACCTGCAGGTACTACAACAGCACAAGGTGTATTAACAGCATTAGGATACGATGTAAGAGATAAAATCAGTGGATGTATGCAAATAAATCCACATGAATTAAAAAACAGTGTTGTAGATGCAGCATTAGCAAAAAATAATCTTAAACCAGGAGATCTAAAAGACGATGCTTTTAAAGCTGTTGAAGTTGCAGGAGATCCTACAATCATTGCTATAGCAGGACTTGCTATTGGTAGTGACGTACCAGTCACACTTGCTGGTGGAACACAAATGTTAGCAGTATGTGGAGCAATAAAAGCTATTGAACCAGATTTTGACTTTAGTAAAATTGCTATTGCAACAACTGTATATGTTGTAAATGATGAAACATCAAACATGTTAGATATTGCAAATCAAATCGATGAAAACTTAACTGTTTATGCAGCAGATCCAGAATTTGAAAAATCAGAAAATGAAGGATTAGCAAGATATACAAAAGGATCTATAAAAGAAGGCGTAGGAGCTGGTGGAGCTATACTTTATGCACTCCTGAATGGAAAAACAGCTGATGAATACCGTGCAAAAGTAGAAGAAATTGCTAAAGCTCAAATGGAATAATATATCATTCCATTCCACTTTTTTTTATAAAAAAAATTATTATTAATGATTAAAATGAGAGTAACATTTATTACTGGAAATAAACATAAAGTTAAAGAGGCAAGAGGTATCTTTGAAAAATTTGGTATAGAAGTTGATCATGAAAATCCAGGTTATCCTGAAGTTCAAGGATCAATTGAAGAAGTAGCAGCATTTGGTGCAAAATATGTTGCAGATTTACTTCAAAAACCAGTTATAGTAGATGATACTGGATTGTTTATTAGAGCCCTTAATGATTTTCCTGGAACATACTCATCTTATGTCCAAGATACTATAACAAATAAGGGTATTTTAAAATTAATGAAAGATGAGCCAGATAGATATGCCGAATTCAGGTCATGTATTGGTTATTGTGCACCCAATTGTGAACCCAAGACTTTTTTAGGTGTTGTTTCTGGAGAAATTTTATCAGAAGAGAAAGGTAACAATGGATTTGCATATGATCCACTCTTTTATGTTGAAAAATATGATAAAACATATGGAGAGCTTACTACTGATGAAAAAAATGAATGTTCACATAGAAGATTATCAATGGAGAAATTTGCTAACTGGTATTCTAATTTGTGAATAGTAAATTATTATATTATTGAAATTATAAAAAAGAAACTATGATTTTTTTAAATAATAATATAAAATACTATAAAAATAAATTTATGGAGTAAAAAAATATGGCAGCAAAACCTGAATGGGTAGAACAAAGCCCAGAAGAAATTGAAGAATTAATAGTAAAATTACATAAAGAAGGACAAAGTACAAGTCAAATTGGTATTACATTAAGAGACCAACATGGAATTCCAAATACTAAAGCAGTGCTTGGAGAAAAAATTACAGATATTCTTAAAAGAAATGGAACTGACTTTGAATATCCTGAAGACTTATTAAACTTAATTAAAAGAGCTGTAAACATAAGAGAACACCTCGAAGAAAATCCAAAAGATATTCACACAAAAAGAGGATTAATTAAAATAGAATCTAAAATCAGAAGACTTGTAAAATACTACACAAGAAACAATGTTCTTCCTGAAGGATGGAGATATGATCCAAAAACAGCAGCTTTACTTGTTAAATAGAGCTGATGAAGCTTGTAATCTTCTTAGATTACATATTGAAAAAGGGCATGTTGTGAGAATTATTTCTCACAACGATGCTGATGGACTAACTTCTGCTGGAATTTTTGCAAATGCAATAAAAAAAGCAGGAGGTAAATTCCATATTACAATATTACCACGTCTTAGAGACAGTAATGTTAAAGAACTTAATAAATCCAGATATAAATTATTTATTTTCTCTGATATGGGAAGTGGAAATCTAGAAAGTATTTCTAAATTAAAGGGTGATGTTATTATTGCTGATCATCATCAAGTACCTGAAGGTGTTAATCCAGAAATACAAGTAGATAATAAAGAAATAATTCACGTAAATCCTCATATTTTTAATATTGATGGAACCAAAGAAGTTAGTGGTTCAGGTCTTTCATATTTATCTGTACATGGATATGAATATTATGAATTAGCAGGTTTGGCTCTAACTGGTGCATATGGAGATATGCAATTTAAAAATGGTCCTCAAGGAATTAACAAACTAATTTTAGATGAAGGTGTTGCGAATAATACACTTGTTATGAAAAATGAATTAAAATTAGCTTATGCAAATACTCAAACACTTGATAAATCCATCACATACACGTATACTCCAATAATTAATGGATTATCTGGAGATTTAGAGAAAACAAGAATATTTTTAGAGGAACATGACATTCCTAAAGATAAGTTACTTCATCAATTATCCCCAGAAGAATATGAAACTCTTAAAAATGAATTAATAAGTATTAATGAGGATATTTATGGAAAAATATACACTATTCCAAATATTAGAAATGAATTAACTAATATTGAGGAGTATTCTAACCTATTAAATGCATGTGGTAAAAATAAAGAATATACTGCTGCAATAAGTATTCAAATGGGAAAATATCAACAAATGGAATATGCTAAATCATTACTTTCTAAGTATGGTAGTACTATGCAAAATGGAATTGAGTGGATAAAAAGAGAAGGTAGTATTGAAAAGGAGAATATTCAATATATCTATACTGAAGATAAGGAGCAGAAGAAAATTGCTGCTGCTGTAAGTAGTATTGGTATAGATCTTGGATTATTACCAGATAAACCTATATTAAGTCTTATGAAGATGGATAACCTTATTAAAGTATCCTCAAGAACCACTGATAATATGATTGAAAAAGGAGTAAATCTTGGTGTTATTATGAACCAAGCATCAAATAACTTTAATGGTTCTGGTGGTGGACATAACATAGCAGCTGGTGCAACTATACCAGCAAATCAAAAGGATAATTTCATCCATCTTGTTGATGAAATGGTTGAATATCAAATTAAGAAATAATATAAATATGAAAGAAGATTGTGATAATATGCAGCTTACAAAATATGAAGAAGACATGTATAATGGTGAATATGGAGAAGGAAAAGCAGAATGTATGGAAATTCTAGTAAGTTTAGGTAAAATATATGATGCTGAAAAAATGATTCCTATTACATCTGCCCAAGTATCTGGAGTTTCATATAAAACTATTGGAGATGCTGGATTAGATTTTGTAGTTGATTTAGGTAAAAAGGCAGATGTTACCCTTGAAACCATGTTAAATCCTGCAGGTGTAGATATTGAGAATTGGCAGGAATTAGGATTTAGTAAAGAATTTACTGATAAACAAATTGATATAATCAATGGATATGAAAGTATTGGTGTTATGAGTACTTGTACATGTACACCATATCTTATAGGAAATACACCTATGCTTAATGAACATGTTGCTTGGTCAGAATCATCTGCTGTATGTTATGTTAATAGTGTTATTGGTGCTAGAACTAATCGTGAAGGTGGACCAAGTGCACTTCTTGCAGCTATTGTTGGAAGAACACCATATTATGGAAATCATATACTTGAAAATAGAGTAGCTGATATGATATTTAATGTAGATTATGATTTTGTAAATGAAGCAGAAATTGGTGCTTTAGGTTATTATGTTGGACAGATTGTTAATGATAAAAAACCATACTTTAGAATTAATAAAAATCCTGGACGTAATAATTTAAAAACATTAGGTGCAGCTCTAGCTTCTAGTGGTGCTGTGAGTTTGTACCATGTGGAGAATGTTACTCCAGAGGCTGATTATTCAAGGTGTCATGATTCATTTGAAGAACTTGAAACAGTGACTGTTGATAAAAACATGATTGAAGAAACTCTTGAACAATTAACTACTACTGATAAAATACCTGATCTAGTATGTCTTGGTTGTCCTCATGCATCTATATCTGAAATTCAGGAAGTTGCTAACTTAGTTAAAGACAAGAAATTAACTAAAGATCTATGGATTTGTACTTCAAAAGCTATTAAATCAATAAGTAAACAGTGTGGATACTTGGATATTATTGAAAAAGCTGGAGGTAAAATTGTATCTGATACTTGTATGGTTGTTGCTCCTATTGAAGAGTTAGACTATGAAGTTATCGGAGTAAATTCTGCTAAAGCAGCAAATTATGTTCCAAATATGTGTAAATTAGATGTTGTATACGATACTGTTGAAAATTTAATAAATATGATTTCAGAATAAGTTATTATTATGTTAATATAATTAATTTATATTAATATTTACTCTTTTTATATTTTTAGAATTTTATTTAAAATAAAGGATTTTTATTGGGAGTTTAAGCTGTGAATTTAACTTTGTTTACTGCATATTGTCCAAACATCATCTTTTTAAGAAATGTTTTTTTCATTATTTCTTCAGTTTCTGCTAATTTTGATAAGTTATTTTTTGGAATGTTTTTAGTTGATAATAATTTTTTCATTTTAAATACCTACTTTTGTTCAAGTTTTTATTCTTTTTTATAATTCTTTGTATATTATTATATAGTATTTACTTTTATTTATAATTATTTGTATACAAATAGATAAACATTGTTTAGTTTTATAGAAATGTAATACAAATTATAATAATATACCCAATAAAAAAACTAGGATTAATAAACAATATAAAACAAAGAATTTATTATCATGAAAAACTGGATTGAACATGAATATTTAAATAAGAATGTAATAGAAGGAAGATTATATCAGCAAAATTTAGCTATGAGTGTCCTTAAAAAGGGTAACACCATGATAGTTGCACCTACTGCTATGGGTAAAACAGTTATTGCAGCATTAGTCTCAGCAGAACGTTTAAAACACTATAAAAACAGTAAAATACTTATATTAGCACCAAGTAAACCATTAACTCTTCAACATGAACATAGTTTTAAGAAATTTCTAAAGGCAAGTGTTACAAGTTTAACTGGAAATGATAAGCCAAGTGATAGAAAAAAATTGTGGAATGAAAACCAAGTAATATGTGCAACTCCACAAACAATAGAATCTGATATAATATCAAAGGAATATAACTTTGAAGATATAAGTTTACTTATTCTTGATGAATGTCATCATGCAGTGGGATCGTATTCCTATGTCTATCTTGCCCAAAAATATGTGCAACAGGCGAAGAATCAGTTAATATTAGGATTAACTGCCAGTCCTGGTTGGGAAGAATCAAAGATTAAGGAAGTTTCTCATAACATATATGTTAATGAGATTATAATAAAAAGTGAAGATGATGCTGATGTTGCACCATATTTTAATCAAGTGCAGACAAAGTGGATAAAAGTAAAACTTACAGAAGAATTAAAGGAAATTAAGGATTTACTCTCTGAAACTCTTAAAATTAGGTTAAGAACTCTTAAAAAATTAGGAATTATTGATTCAATTTCAAAGCCATCGAAAAGAGAAATTCTTGTTGAACAAAAAAGATTACAACAAAAGATTGCATCTAGTAGTAATCCTAAAAAGGAGTATTTTACTGGAGTATCTATTTTAACTGAAGTTATTAATATAATGCATTCACAGGAATTACTTGAAACACAGAGTATTAAAACCTTAAATAATTACTTTAATAAATTAGAGAAAAAGAAAACCAAAGCAGCAAAATCTCTTAAAAATGATTATAAATTCAATAAAGCAGTACTTTTAACTAGAAGATATAAACAACAAGATATTGATCATCCAAAAATGAAGAGATTAATAGAATTACTTAATCAAATAATTGATGATGATAAAAAAAGTAAAGTAATTGTATTTAGTCAATTTAGAGATACTACAAAGTCGATATATGAAAATTGTAATAAGAATAATCTTAAGGCTCTACGTTTCTATGGACAGGCTTCTCGTGAGAATGATAAGGGTTTAAGTCAGAAAAAACAGATTGAAACAATTAATGCTTTTAAAAATGAGGACTATAATATATTAATTTCAACAAGTGTAGCAGAGGAAGGGATAGATATACCTTCTGTAGATTATGTTATATTATATGAACCTGTACCTTCAGAAATTAGAATGATTCAAAGAAAAGGACGTACAGGACGAAAACATAGTGGTGAAATGTTTATTTTAATGACTAAAGGTACTCTTGACGAATCATATTACTGGTCAAGTCAAAGAAAAGAAAAGGCTATGAGAAATAACGTTTATAATTCTCATAAAAAGGAAATTACACTTGAAAACTACGTTGCAAAAAAGGAAGATGTTAAAGTATATGATTCTAATAAAAATAAAATAGATACACAAGAGGTTTCTGATGAAGCAGAAGTTGTAATCTATGTTGATTATAGGGAGAAAAATTCCAATATCATGCGTGAACTTGATAAGATAAATTGTGAAGTTAAGGTAAGAACCATGGGTGTTGGTGATTATCAAATAACTGATGATATTATTATTGAAAGAAAAACTATTGATGATTTTAGTAAGTCAATTACAGATAAAAGATTATATCAGCAAGCTAAAGAATTAAGTAACAATTGTCAAAAACCTTTAATGATAATTGAAGGGGAAAACATTTATCATACATTCCTTCATCCAAATGCTATAAGAGGTGCCCTTGCAACTATAGCACTTGACTTTAAAATACCAATTATACAGACACAGAATGAAACAGACACTGCATTCATGCTAAAGAGAATTGCTCTTCGTGAAAAAGATAAAGATAATAAAAAACCCGTAAGTATTAGAACACAAACAAAACCTGTAACACTTCCAGAACAACAATTATTTATTACAGAAAGTCTTCCAGGAATCGGTCCAGTATCTGCAAAAAATCTATTAAGACATTTTAAAAATGTTAAAAATATAGTAAATGCATCAAAAAATGAATTAAAAGATGTTGAAGGAATTGGAGAAAAAACAGCAACGAATATCATAGATGTAACACAACGTGAATTTAAGGAGTAAGATAATGTTAAAAAAAATAAATGTTGTTGCAGCAGTAATAAAAAAAGATGATAAATATCTTGCCACACAACGAGGATATGGTGAATTTATTAATATGTGGGAGTTTCCTGGTGGAAAAATAGAACCTAATGAAACAAGAGAAGAAGCTTTAGTTAGAGAAATTAAAGAAGAGTTAGATGCTGATATTACTCCCATTAAATTTTTATTAACAGTAAAATACACTTATCCCACTTTTAAACTTACAATGCACTGTTATTTATGTAAATTAAATGATGATATTACATTATTAGAACATAATGCATACGCATGGCTTAAACGTGAAAAATTAAACACTGTTAAGTGGCTACCAGCAGATATTGAAGTTATAGACTATATAATTAACAATAATTAAAAAAAAGGTGGAGTTATGTCAGAATCTAAATTTATTTTAAATAATACTAAGGATAACATCAAGGTTATTAGTACAATAGAGAGTAATTTAAAACAATGTGATGAATTTATTATCAGTGTAGCTTTTATTACTGAAAGTGGTATAACTCCCCTACTTCAAATTCTTAAGGAATTAGAAGAAAAAAAAATTCCTGGTAAAATATTAACTACAGATTACTTATTTTTTAGTCAACCAAGGGCACTTATTCGTTTAAATAACTTAAAAAATATAGAAGTTAAATTATATTCTGTTAATGAAACAGATTTTGGTTTTCATACAAAAGGATATATTTTCAAAAATAAAAAACACTACAACATCATAATGGGAAGTTCTAATTTAACTCAAAAAGCATTGACTGTTAATAAAGAATGGAATCTTCTCATATCACCAGATTCAGATGAAGAAATAAACAATGAAATAATAGAAACATTTAATGAATATTGGACAGAAGCAATACCTTTATGTGAATGTATTGATGAATATACTAACTTATATAATGAAAATAAAAAAATCCAAATCGATTCATGGATAAAACCACGACATAAAACATTAACTCCAAACAATATGCAAAAATCATTCATTAAAAATCTAAGAAAATCATTAGCAAAAAATGATAAAAAAGGATTGCTTATTAGTGCTACAGGTACTGGTAAAACATTTGCATCTGCATTTGCCTTGAAAGAAATTAATCCTAAAAAAATACTTTTTTTAGTGCATAGAGAACAGATTGCAAAACAAGCAATGAAATCCTATGGTAAAATATTTCATGAAAAGACTTTAGGAATTCTTTCTGGAAATAAAAAAGATTATTCTGTGGATTTCCTATTTAGTACTGTGCAGATGATGTCTAAAAAAGAAAATTATGAAAGATATAATAGAGATTATTTTGATTTTATTGTTATTGATGAAGTTCACAGGGCAGGATCTGTATCATATCAAAAGATTATGAATTATTTTAATCCAATATTCTACCTGGGTATGACAGCTACTCCTGATCGTAGTGATGAATTTGACATATATTCACTTTTTAATCATAATATTATCTATGAAATAAGATTAAAAAATGCTCTAGAAGAGGATATGTTATGTTCATTTAATTATTTTGGAATAACAGATAATGCTATAGATGTAAATGATATGAGCAAAACTAGAATAGATAATATCATTGAAAATATAGAGTATTATGGTTACAGTGGAAGTAGAGTTAAAGGATTAATCTTTTGTAACAATATACATAATGCTAAAATATTATCTAAAGAATTTAATAATAGAGGTTATAGAACACTTAGTTTAAGTGGAAATAACACTCAGAAAGAACGAAAAGATACTATTGATAGACTGGTTAATGATGATAGGTGTGATAACTTAGATTATATTATTACTGTTGATATTTTTAATGAGGGTGTAGATATTAAAGAAGTAAATCAAATAGTTATGCTACGTGAAACTGAAAGTAGTATTATTTTTATTCAACAACTTGGTCGTGGACTACGTAAATATAGTAATAAAGAATTTGTTGTTGTTCTTGATTTTATTGGTAATTATAAAAATAACTTTTTAATACCTGTTGCATTATCTGGAGATACCACATACAACAAGGATAATATTAGAAAGTTCATGATCAATAGAAATAATTTATTAGTAGGAAGCTCAACTGTACATTTTGATAGAATATCAGAAAAAAGAATATATGATTCTATAAACAGGGCTAAACTTAACAATTTAAATTTCATAAGAAATGAATATATTCAACTTAAAAATAAGATTGGTAGAATTCCTACATTATATGACTTCTACATATATAAACAGTTAGATATTAGTTTTATTATTAATGCAATGCATAAATTAAATTCATTAAAATCTAGTAAAACATATCCTTACATGGTAAATAAGATTGATATAGAATATGAACTTCAATTAACTGAATTGGAATTATTATATCTTCAATTTTTAACTTTAAAAATTATTAATGGTAAAAGACCACATGAATTAATAATACTTAAAGAAATTATTCAAAATAATACACTTGAAATAGATGATTTGGAAAATATTTTAGAAAATAACTACAACATAACAAACAATAAAATAAGTATTAAAAGTGCTCTACGTGTCCTTAATAAATCATTTTATAAGCCAAGAGAATATAATTTATACAAAAAAGCCACATTTATTAATATAACTGAAAATAATATTATAATTACTGATAAATTCAAAAAATTACTTGAAAAAAATGAATTTAGAGAAAATATGTTTGATTTAATTAAATTAGGTCTCAAACAATACTGTGATAAATATATTCAACATATTGATAACATGAATTTCAAGTTATATGAGAAATATTCAAGGGAAGATATTGCTCGTCTTTTAAATTGGCCTGAAAAAGATGCAATATATGGTTATGTTATTAAAAATAACATAGAAGCTGAAAAAACATGCCCATTTTGTGTTACTTATGATAAAAGAGAAAATAGTGTTGAGAGTACTAAGTATGTGAATAAACTCTATGATAATCAAACTCTAAGTTGGATGGCAACAAGTTCTAGAACTTTTGAATCTAAGGATATTAGGGAAATTATGGATTATGAAAAAAATAACATGAAATTCTACTTATTTATGAAAAAAAACAATGATGAAGGAAAAGAATTTTATTATATGGGACCAATTATTCCAACAGAACCTACAGAGACTAAAGTTAAAGATAAGGATAATGTTCTTAGGGATACTGTTAGTTTTAAACTTAAATTAAAGTATCCTATTAGGGAGGATATTTATGAATATTTTATTAATTAAAAGATTAAAAATAATAAATAAAATTTAGTGCAATATAATAATACAAGGGATTAAATATGAAAATAATAGTAGACAAGAAAAATAGAAAATATGTAATACATAATACAGAGTTTCATACAGAAAAAGGAGTAATATCTCAGGAAGATATTATAAATGCTAAGGTTGGTGATGTACTTGAAACTCATATGGGTAAGAAATATACTGTAATTGAACCTAACATTAATGATTATATTGATTTAATGAAAAGAAATTGTTCTATTTTATTACCACAAGATTTAGGATTAATCACTGGTTTTACTGGTATTGGTTATGGTAGTAAAATTGTTGAATCAGGTACTGGTGCTGGAAGTAGTCTACTATTTTTTGCTAATATTGTTGGTCCAGATGGTCATGTTTCTAGTTATGAAATTAGAGAAGATTTTGTTAAAATAATTAAAGAAAATATTAGTGGCACTGATTTTAAAAATATAACATTATATAATCAAGATGTAACTGAAGGCTTTAAAGAGGAAGATAATTCTATAGATTTAGTATTTCTAGATTTACCAAAACCTGGAGAAGTTATTGAAGATGCATATCGAATACTAAAAACTGGTGGTTTTATAACTGTTTACACACCATATGTTGAACAGTTCCAAATTGTTAATAAAGTATTAGGTAAATCTGGTTTTAAAAACATTAAAATTAGAGAAGGAAATGTTAGAGAATTAGAAATTAAGAAGAATAAAACACGACCAAACAGTAGAATGGCTGGTCATACTGGTTATATTACATTTGCTAGAAAATTATAAGAAAGGGTGATTTGAATATGAAGTTTAGTTTAGAAAATATAATATCTATAAGAGACTTTAAAAAGAGTGATGTTGAATATATATTGAATCTTGCTGAGGAAATGGAACCTATTGCTAAATCTCAGAAGGTTTGTCATGAAAAGGATGGTAAATTATTAGGTGTTATGTTTTATGAACCATCAACTCGTACACGTTTATCATTTGAAACTGCTATGAAACGTTTAGGTGGAGATGTTGTTGGATTTAATCAAAAACAAGGTACAAGTATTCAAAAAGGTGAAGTATTATATGATACTGCTCAAATAGTTTCTCAATATACTGATGCTATTGTTTTAAGACATGATATGGAAGGAGCTGCTAGATTTGTATCAAATATTGTTGATGTTCCAGTGATAAATGCAGGTGATGGTGCAGGACAACATCCAACACAAACTATGCTAGATTTATATACTATTAAAAGAACATTAGGTGAATTAAAAAACTTAAAAATTGCTCTTGTTGGGGATTTAAAGTATGGACGTACAGTTCATAGTTTAGTTTATGCACTTGCAATGTTTAATGTGGAAATTGTATTTATATCACCAAGTGAATTAGAAATGCCACCAGAAATTCTCAGAGATTTAGAGAAATTAAATTGTAAATTTTCTATTAAAAATTCTTTAATTGAAAATATTGATGATGTGGATGTTATATATATGACTAGAATTCAAAAAGAAAGATTTCCTGATCCTAAAGAATATCTAAAAGTAAAAGGTCAATACACATTAACTAGTAAAAATTTAAAAGATTCTAATACCATCATAATGCATCCTCTTCCAAGAGTTGATGAAATTGACTTTAATGTAGATAACCTATCAAATGCTATGTACTTTAAGCAAGCATTTTATGGTGTTCCAGTAAGGATGGCATTGCTTGATTCAATAATAAAATAAATTCAAAAAACAAGAAGAATAGTTGCAAGTGTAAAAAAAATAATGAAAGATGAATTACAAGTGTAACTATGGTTAAAAATACATAAATATAGATTTCAAATCTAATAAGAATAAAAAAAAGAAGTATTTCAAATGTATAAATCTAAATTTAGAAAAACAAGAAGATTGATTTCAAGTGTAAATATGTTTCCAAAAAAATAACATATAGATTCACTTCAAATGTAACATAAATATATTAAACAAATTATAATATATAAAAACAAAAATAGAGGAGTTAAAAATTATGTGTGAAAAAGCAACAATCTATGAAACTGAAAAATTAGTAGAATATCAGGAAGGTTCAGTAGTAAGTAAAGAAATCATTAAAAAAGAAACAGGAACAGTAACTGTTTTTGCATTTGATAAAAATGAAGGATTATCTGAACATACAGCACCATTTGATGCTATGGTTCAAGTGATTGATGGAACTTTAGAATTAACTATTGATGGTGAATTATTTACACTTACAAAAGGTAATATGATTATAATGCCAGCAAATATTCCACATGCATTACATGCAAAAGAAAGATTTAAAATGGTATTAACAATGATTAAATCAAATTAAACAATAGATAATTAATAATAAAAATAGTATAATAAAAAATAGTAGATAAAGAATTAATCTTTATATATTAATGCTTTATCTATTAATTCTATATCACATTGAAGTGTGATAATATTTGTTCGTCCCTTACCTCTTCCCCTAGAGATTGTATTTGTAGAAATTAAACCTAACATTTCTAATTCATTAATAAAATCAAAGATTCTTCTATAAGATACTTTATCATTCTTAGCTAGATCTTGATAAACTTCATATAATCTTCCAGAAGTTATTTCTTCTCGTTTTTTTGTTAAGTAAGTTATTGATTCAAGAACTTTTTGTTGTTGAATTGGAAGTGTTACAACAACATCTATTATTTTACTATGTTCAATACGATCTTTTGCTTCTTTTACGAAACTTTCTTCAATAACAGAAGATTCTTTTTCATCTGCAATTTCCCCAGATGTTTTTAATAAATCAAGAGCATAACGTGCATCTCCTTCTTCTTTTGCAGCAAGTGCAGAACATAATGCTATTACACCTTCAGATATTGCTCCTTCACTGAAGGATACTTTTGATCTTTCTTTTAGAATATCTATTAATTGTTGTGCATTGTATGGAGGAAATACAATTTCCCTATCTCTTAAACTACTTTTTACTTTAGGTTTAATGAATTGTTTAAAGTCAATATAATTACTTATTGATGTAATTGCTACGTTATCAGTACGTGTTAATGTGTATAATATATTGTCTCCATCATTTTTAAGAATAACATCCACTTCATCTAAAATTACTATTAAAATTAAATCTTCACCAAGAATATTTTTCTTAAATAAATTTCTAAAAGCATTTACTACTTCTGCTTTTGTCCATCCTCTATATGGAACAGGTTTTCCTAATTGTTGACATAAACGTGCAAGTATCTGATATTCTGTATTATAATCAGTACAACGAATGTATTCGACACGAATATTTAGATTTTGTTCAGCAGCTACTTCTTCTAACTGTTTTTTAGCATAGAGTGTAACAGCTGTTTTACCAGTTCCTGTTTTACCGTAAATGGTAATGTCAGGAGGTGTTATTTTATCAAGTGATTCTACCCAATATTGAGCAATGGATTTAATTTTTTCATCTCTGTGAGGTAGAGTTTCAGGTATAAATCTATGATCAAGGTATTTTTTTGTTAAAAATATCGAATCTTTATTGTTGATTGTTTTAAATATATTATTCATTTTATCCTCCAAAGAATCTTAGATGTATTTCAAGTATATTTATATTGGTAGTAATATAAATTCAAGTGAAAAATTAAATAATTAATATTTTCTA
>NZ_MAIF01000143.1:0-5313 GCF_001729395.1 Methanosphaera sp. A6
GTAATATATTTATTTTATCCCAATTAATTGATTTATTATTATTTAAATATTTTTCATCACAGTGAACCTTTAATACTTCACCAAAAAACACATCATGTGTTCCAGGCTTTAGACATTCTACAACCCTACATTCAAAATTCACAGGACACATATCAATAAGTGGAGCATTAATTAGTGTTGCATCTGTTGTGGAAATATTTTCTAATTTATTAGTATCTCTACCAGATGTACTTCCCAAGTATTCTACTTCACTTTTAAGTTCTTCTGTTGCAATATTTACAACAAATTCTCCACTTTCTTTTATTATATGATGGGAATACCTAGTATGTAATATTGCTATCATTATTATTCTGGGATTAAAACTTACATTTGCTATAAATCCAATTGATAAAGCATTATCACGTCCATCTTTATCCCTACAGGAGATTATTACATGTGGCTCTGGATTTATAAAACTATTTGTTGTTGCATCTTTTTTCATAATAGTTATGTATGTTTTTATTAGAAATAAAATTATTTATCAATATGTGTCTATCAGTCATATGTAATGAGGAAATCTTAAAACTTAATAAGTAACATATATATGACTATAGAAAAAATAGTTGTTAGTTGTGTTAATATGAATATAAAACATAAAAATTTAATTGAAAAACTAGACTTACTTGTTTGTGATGATTTTCATCCAAATTATGTTAGTATTCTTATTATAACAACTATACTACTTATAACAACAACCTTTTTTCATTTAATAAATATACATAATGTGGATACTTTAATACTAATAACAGGTATTTTCATTGGAATTGTATTATCACTACCACTACCACTTACATATATTCGAAAAATAATGCTATTATTTCTTATAATGCTACCTATTGCAACAATTACAGCACTACTTAGTTGTATAAGTCCCATGATACAATTTATTTGTATATTATTATGGATATTATTCTTTGTAAGTTGTAATCTACTTGGAAATTCATTGAAAACCTTGAGTTTTGTGGGAGTATTGTATTATTTATACACATTCCACATAGCATTTAGTAACATAGACTTTAATATTACTCTATCAAGTATGTTATGGTATGGACTTGTTACAATACTTATTGTTATAATAGAATTTATGCCATATATACTCTACTGTTTATATAAACATGACCCTGTGGGACGTAAAATATTAACAAGTCTATTTAAAAATGAAGATAAGTTCTATAAAAAACTAGAAATACTCTATAAAACACATGATACATACACAAGTAATATGATATATGTAGCACTCCTTTTAAAATCAAATAAAAAGGTATGTGACTACCTATATAATCAATATAAAATAAGACAACTTGAAACATTAGATAAAATAACACAGACATTAACAAGTAACATTATAGAAATAATCAACACCCCACATAGACATGTTCTAGATACAGAAGAACTTGAAGACTTATATGCAACTACAACTGATATGAGAATAAAAAATCTAATAGACAGATACATAAAAGCATATGATGTATTTAATAATATACAAGAGGGTAAATACATACATCTAGATGTGGAAAAATCAATGAAAACCACATATAGACGTGATTATCTAACACTAGAAAATAATGATATTAGATATGGAATACAGTTTATGATAACATTCATATTATCACGTATAATTGACGTGTTTTTTGTAACATTTCATTCAACAACAATAACAACATCAGCACTATTTACAACAAAAAATACTCTAAGCTACACTGTAGATAAGATACTTATGAAGATATTTGGAAATATAATAGGACTAGTATTTGCAATTGTTGTATCAACTATCATAATACACTACAATCAACTATACCTACTTAACATACTATGTGTAATGTGTGTTCTACTATTATTTGGTTTTATACCAAATCATTCAGATAAGTCAGGATTTCTAGTAATGGCAACACTAGTATTTATATCAAAAAATCAATTTGTAGGCCTAAATAGAATTACATACGTGGTAATAGGATGTATGATATCACTTATTATTGGATATTATATCTTCCCAATACATGAGAAAATAAACATGACACAGACAGTTACTAAGAAAATAGGACATATCAATAACTTATTAGAAAATATACTAAAAACAGAATCTATTGAAGGAGAACTTCATGAAATATTTATAATTAATTCAAAGATAAAAACACACCTTGAAAGACTAGAAAATACATATCATCTAGAGAGTGAAGTAGAAGATATAAGAGAAATACATGCCATGACAAACAATCTACTTGAAGTTATAATTAATTTAAAACTAGAAATAAAAAATACACAAAGTAATAATCTAATAAAACAGGTAAATGAAAACTTCAAAACTTGCATAAATTCAATAGATTCTAATAAAACAATAAATATTAATGAAATTACAGTACCATTATCTAATAAAACACCACTTAGAGAGTATAATCTGTGGATTATGGAATATGCATCTATCATAGTAGATGAGATTAATAAATCAATTGAAAATGAGACATTTAAGAAATTAAATCAAAATCTATAAAAAAAAAGATAATTAGAGTGTAATATAACTACACTCCATTATTAAAATGAACGATAGTAACTTGCACCACGTGGACCATATATTATTCCATGTTTTGTTTTTTCATTATTTTTCACAGTAGTAGCATATGTATCATATTGTTCCTCTTCCATAATCTCAAGTGTATCTTGTTGTTTTTTAAGATAATATTCCTCTTTTTGTTGTTCATAGTTTTGGAAGTATTGTCTTTGTTCAAGTGTTAAATCATCTTCAATTCTAAGTTTTTTAAGAACACTACCATCTTCATGATAAATTTCTTTTATTGTATAATCACTATCATTACGTGTGAAGTTATATGGAACCATTGATAGATTTTCATTAAATTTAAATGTACCATTAGATGCAAATGCAAGACCACGAGTATATTCCTGATCTAAACGACAAACACTATTATTATCTGCCCTATTTATACAAAAAGTCTCTTGTAATCCTAAATCACCCTTATAAGTAGTTGTGTTACCATCAGAGTAGACAAATCTAAAATTTGTAGGATCAAATGGTTTTACACCAAAGGAATCATTTACTGAATTATTAACAGCATCAGCAACAGTATCTGCCACATTATCTGCAGATGAAGAGGAACTTCCCCCACCAAACATACCAATTATCATTAAAATAATAATTCCAAGACAACAACATCCTACACAACACATAGTATTATCATCATCATCGGCCATATCTTATCCTCCTAGTATTAATTTCTGGAAAACTAGACTAATGATTCTTGCCAACATCATAAGACCAACACCAGCCATAAGTCCTGTAACAAAACGTAGATTGTTGTTACTCTCACGCCAACCCCAAAGTTGTGTAAATCCATCAACACAACATGGAATAATAAGAGCTATAGCTATGTATACATGAAGCATTGTGTAGTTTATAGTTACAATATATCCATATGCAAGATAGATAAATGCACTAAGATATATTCCAGTACATCTTGCACAGAGAGGAAACTTATGATTTCGAAAATGAAATGAACGATCATCCCTATTGTGACAAAGAAAATTTCTAGCTTTCATTAAAAATATATATACTAATATAAAGTATTAAAAAGTTTCTATAAAAAAAAGGGGAGGTTAAATTAGAATGAACGATAATAACTCATACCATTTGGACCATAGATAATACCACGTTGTGTTTTAGGAGATGTTTGATAATTATATTCATCAAATTGTCTATCTTCAATAGCATCTAATTTATCTTGCTGTTTTTTATTATAATATGCTTCTTTTTGGCCCTCATAATCCTGGAAGTATTCACGTTCTTCTAGTGTTAAATCTTCATCTTCAATAAGTAACTTTTCAATTAAAGTACCATTACTATAATAAATTTCATTAACAGTGTAGTTAGAATCATTTCTTGAATGTGGTGCTGGAACCATTGAAAGATTATCCTTAAACTCAAATGTACCATTAGATGCATATGCAAGACCACGAACATACTCCTTTAAAAGAAGACATGTTGTATTATCAATACTATTTGTACAATATGCATATTTAAGTCCTAAATCACCCTTATACTTACTTGTATTTGAATTAGAGTATATGAATGTGAAGTTAGTAGGATTAAAATCAATTGGTTTTATTGTATCATCAGTAGTGTTGTTTATAACACTTGCCACAGTATCAGTTGATGAATCATCATAATTACCAAATATACCAGCAAGAATAAATATAACAACAACACAAGCTGCACAACATCCACCAATTACACCAAATGTATTACTACCCACATGTATCACCCCATTTTAAAATATTTTTTTGGTTAATAGAATATATAATAAAACTAGAATATAAAAAGAATGGTTTATAAAAAAAGAAAAATTAGGTTCTACTTTGCAGTACCTTTGCAATACCTAAAAGACGTTCTTTATCATCATTTGATAAAACATTATCCCCATTATCACAAAATTCTATACTACAAGAACAACACTCTGAATTAAGTACACTATGACCATACTCTCCAGGATAACTAAGTAAACCAACAGCACCAGTTGAATCATTAACAACTAAAAAATCATCATCAAATGGAACTTTCTGTCCATGCATCAGAGTATGACATGGAGCTTCACAACTATTTTGAACCCAAACCTTATACAATGGCTTTTCTTCCTGTATTGAAGCCCTTGTTAATTTAGAAGCATTACTTAAACCATTTCTTAAATGTTTTTTACGTGGAGAATACCACTTATAAGCATTTAACTGACCTTTAATATTTTCCTTGTTGTTATCTACATCTAATTTGTGTCTACAATTAACACAAAACTCAGATACAACCCTACTTTCATAATCACAATATGGACATTTCATCTATATTACCTTCTTAAAAAATAAAAAATCTATACCACTTTAAGATATATTACATCTTATTAATAAGAGTTGTGTATGAGGAGTGTTTGTCACTGTCAGAAGTTCAGTGGATATAACTTTTCATATTTTTTAAATCCCAAAATGCTAGTGTTAGTTTTGCTCGTGTTTTTTGCTCCTTTTAAACGTTTTCATTTTTCTTTTTATGTGTTTTAGCATTATTTTCAGAAACATATTTTCTAATTGGCTACTAGTCCTTTCTATTTTTGAATCTTCACAATTTTCTTTATGTTTTTGAGATATGGTTGTATAGTTTTTTAACATATCTCGATTATTGGTTTATAATAATTTTTTTTTATTATTTAAAATATCTTCAAGTATTTTTCTAGCATTTTTAATAGTCTGTGCATATATTATTAAATTTATCCTCTTCTTTTG
>NZ_MAIF01000144.1:0-6580 GCF_001729395.1 Methanosphaera sp. A6
ATAAATTCATATTTGGTTATTATGTATAATCTTATGCTTTTTTTATTTTTTTTGTAATAATAATGAATACGCTTATATATAATTGTTTAAATCTTTAATTGTAGTTAAGTAGGTGGTATTTTAAGAAAATTACTCCCTACATTAATGATATTAAGCAATAGGGGATAAGTGGTGACAATGAATATAAATTATACAAAAAATCTTAGGGATGTATTAAATGGTAAAAAAACTGATATTGCTCCAGTAGTAACAGTAACTCAGTCAGGGATATTAGATGCAATGGAAAGAACAGGAACCTCATGGCCTCAAGCACATGAAAATCCAGAACAAATGGCAACACTTGGAGCTTCATTATATGAACTTGCCAGATTAGAAGATGCTAAAATTCCATTTTGTCTAGCAGTTGAAGCAGAATCAATGGGTTGTGAAGTTGACTTAGGTTATGGTGGAAGAACACCAGAGGTTGTAAAATCCCCATTTGAAAAACCTGAAGATATTGAAATACCTGATAACTTTGAAACATCTGGACGTATACCTGTTATATGTGAAGCAGTTGAAATATTACATGAGCGATATGATAACCTACCAGTATGTGTTGGAATAACAGGTCCATTTACAGTGGCAGGTCATTTAATAGGAGTTGAAGATATTCTTAAAATGATTAACTTGGATTTATTTGCAGTAGAGGATGCAATAGAAATAGCAGCAGAAGCAGTTTCAGCATATATTAAACAGTTAAATGAAGTTAAACCTGAAGTTATATGTGTGGCAGATCCAACTTCATCTGGTGATTTACTTAGTCCGCTGGATTTTGCACAACTATCAGTACCTGCATTAGAGGATATTCAGGAAGTTATGAAATCACAAAATGTACTACATATTTGTGGTCATACAGCAGGTATACTTAAGGACATGCTTAGTTGTGGATATAATGGTATAAGTATTGAAGAAGCTGTTGATATGAGGTATGCTCAGAAAGTTAAACATGAACTTGGAGATAAAACACAGGTTTGTGGAAATATATCTACAAGTAAAACTCTATTTAGGGGAACTCCTGAAGAAGTAAGAGGGGAAGTATTGGAAGCATTAGAAAAAGGAGTTGATGTAGTAGCTCCTAGTTGTGGTATAGCAGCAAGTAGTCCTTTAGAAAATATACAAGCAATGGTTAATGCCCGTAATGAATTCTTTGGAATATAATCATTCTTCTTTATTTTTATTTTTTTTCCTGTTTTTCATATATAGTATATGGAATTTATGTAACTTTTTTTTGGATAATATGTATGTTTTAATTTTTCTATTTAAGTCTCTTTCATTAAAAGAAAAAACTTTAAAAGTTTAAATTTAATATATATAACTAGTGATCACAATGGCGTTTTTAAAGGATGTAGAATCAGAAGAGTTGAGAGAATTAGTAAAATCTTGTTTTAAAGAAATAAATACTCTTAAAGAACAATTAAACGATGAAAATAAGGATATTAAATCAAATAAAGTAGTTAAAAATGTACTAATACAATCAGAATCAAATAATACTAATCTTCAAGCAAAAATAAATGAACTAACAGATAAAGTACATAAACAGGACACTTATTTAAAAGAAAAGGAACTTGAATTACAAGAAATGGAAACTAGACTAAAAGAAAAGGATTTGCAAATTAAAGAAGTAGAATCTCAAAATTCTGGAAGTTCTTTAAATGAAATGGTTTTGTCAAAATATGAAAATCAAATAAAAGCATTGGAAGATAAAATTCAAACACAAAAAACTACCATCTCAGAACTTGAAGAAGCAGCTAATAATTCAAATGATTATCTTGCAGAAATTAATCGTCTAAAAGAAGAAAAATCATTATTACAGAGTGAATCTTCACAGACAGAAGTAAATCAATTAAAATCAATTATTGAAAAACAAACTGTTGAATTAAAAGAGATTCCTATCTTAAAAAATCAATTAACAATGGAAGTATCCTCAAGAGATCAAAAAATAAAGAAATATGAGGAAGAAATTGATTTATTAAATGAAAAACTCGGAGAAAATGAAGATGTAAGTAGTATTAAGGAAGATTTAATTCAAAAAGAAGATGAAATTTCAAAGTATAAATTAGAAATTTTACAATTTGAAAAACAAGTAGCTGCCCTTAAAGAAAATAGTTCAGAGGATAAATCAGAGGATTTAACAGCACAAATCACTGATTTAGAGTCTAAAATAGCATTTTTAGAACATGAGAATAACAGTCTAAGAGAAGGTAATGTAACATCTGATAAACAAGGATTAGACTCTTTAATTGAAGATATTACAAAAAAATCTAATGAATTAATAGATTTAAGATCTAAATATCAGCGTTTACAAGATACAAATAAGATAAATGAATTTAAGATAATTGAATTAGAAAATGAAAACGCCAAATTAAATGAGTCAATTGATCTTAAGGAATCTGATGTATCAGAAACTGTTGACCTTGAATTAATCAGTGAAAACAAGGAACTTAAAAATACTCTCTTAGAAAAAGAACAATTATTATCACAAAGTGAAAATGAAGTTAATCTATTAAAAAACACAATACTTAAGAATCAAACAGAAGTAGATGATTTATCTGAGAAATTAGCACAATCTCGAGAAGATGTCACAACTTTAAATAACAAATTACAAGATAGTCAGCTAAAAGTAGGTGATTTGAATGATGATGTTTTAAAACTCAAATCTTTAGAAAAAACTATTGAATTAAAAGATATGGATTATTCTAAATTAGAGGATAAATATCAACAATTAAAAGATAATTATGATAATTTAGAAAAATCTCAAGTAGATGTTGATGAATTATCTTCTCTTAAAGAACAAGTAAATGAAAAGGATTTAAATATTAGATCTTTAACATCTCAAAATGAAGCATCTGAATCAAAAATAGCTGAACTTGAAAAAACATTAACAACTCGTGATAATGAAATATCTGAACTTAAATCAGAACTTGATTCTTTTGACTTTAGTAAAAAAGAATCAGAAATAAATAATGCTACAAATCAAGAAATTAAATCTATTAAGAAAGAATTATATACTAAAGATGCTGAATTTGATAAATTAAAACTAGATTATAATCAATTACGTAAAAATTCATCTAAACAAATAAATGAATTAAATGAAGCTCTAGATAAATTTACAAATGAAAATGAGAAGATACTTACTGAAAAGAAATATCTTGAAGATTCCCTGGATAGTAAAAATTCCTTACTTAATAAATTAGAACAAGAAAATAATTCATTAAATCTTATTATTAATGATAAAGATTCAAATTATAACGTTCTTAAGAAGAAATTCCAAGAAATCAAAAGAAATAATGAAGAACAAATAAATCTTCTTAAACAAGATGTTCAAGATAAAAATGATAAAATTGCAGCATTACCTCAGAAACTTGAATTAAAGGATATTGAGATTTCTCAATTAAATAAAATAGTTAAATCTCATGAAAATGATGTTTTATCTAAAAATAATGAAATTAAGACTTTAAGAAATAAAGTTCAGGAATCTCGTGAAGTAATAAAACAATTGAATGATAAATTATCTGAAAATTCTGTGGTTATTGATGAAAAAATACGTTCTAAAGAAGATGAAATATTTAAATTGAAAGATAACTTTAAAAATAGTGTTAATGAAAAAGATGAAGAAATAAGTAGATTAAAATCATTATTAAGTCAAAGAAATTATAAAATTGATGAATTAACAGAGAATGTAGGTTCATTAAATCATGACTTGGAAGTGTTATCCTTTAAATTTGAAGATAATAAGGAACAATTCAATAAATGTGAGGAAATAATTCAGGCAAAAGACGATGTTATTTCTAAAAAAGATGAATTAATTGAAGATATTAATCAGCAAATTAATAGATTAGAAAATAAAATAAAACTTAAAAATGATGATATTGAAGAATTAAACGATGATTTATCTAAAAAAGATACATTAATATCTAATCTTAAAGAAGAAATTTCCGAATCTAATCTTAAATTAAATAAATTAGATGATCTTTCAAGTCAAATAAAAGAGAATGATACTTTAATTGAAAAATTAAATGATGAATTAGCACTTAAAGAACAAGAAGTACAAGAAAATGTAAGGGAATTGGATACAGATAAATCACATATAACTGAACTTAAAGAACTTATTGAACGTAAAAATAAGGATATTGAAGATCATAAGAAATTATTATCTGAGAAAAATACTCAATTACTCGAATTTAAAGATTTAAAACCACGTATAAATGAGTTAGAAGTTGAAAAATCTGATATGATGGCTAATTATCAACAACAAATCACATCTTTAAATGCTGATTTGGAAAAAGCTCAGTTATTTAAAACAGAAAATGAGAAGAAAATTGAACAAATTAGTCAATTAAAAGAACAACTTAATGATAAAGATGCACAAATTGCAAGTTATGAACAGTATAAAAAGTACTTTGATGTATTAGTAGCAAAACCATTACCTAGTTTAACAAGTTTCCAATCACAAATATATCGCTTGTTACCTGATGCTATGAGTGCTACTGAATTGTATAATTATATTGTAGATTTAGGTTTCATTGCACTTGAGAAGGAAAACTTTGCAAAAACACTTAAAGCACTTGAAAAACGTGGATATTATCAACGTGCCCGTGATGGAGATAAAATCATATGGGTAAAAATTGGTGAAGATAAATAATAATTATTCTTCTTTTTATCATCTTTTTTTTATTTAATTTACTTATCTGTTGTTTTAATGTATTTTTTGATTGTTTTATATTTTTCTGTATGTTATACAGAATAATACCACAAAGTATTTATATAAGATTAAACCCATTTATGAATATAGACTGATTATAAAAATTTATATTTTAATGAAAACTAATTTAAACTAAAAAAATTGAAAAAATATGGATTACATCCATAATTTAATATTAACAATATAATTTAATAGAGGTAATATATATGGCACAACAACAACAACCTTTAATTATCTTACCTGAAGGAACAACAAGAAACTTAGGTAGAGATGCACAAAGAAATAATATTTTAGCTGGAAAAGTTTTAGCAGAAACAGTAAGAACAACACTTGGTCCTAAAGGTATGGACAAAATGTTAGTAGACGGTCTTGGAGACATAGTTGTAACAAACGACGGTGTAACAATCCTTAAAGAAATGGATATTGAACACCCAGCAGCAAAAATGTTAGTAGAAGTAGCAAAAACACAAGAAGACGAAGTTGGAGATGGAACAACAACAGCTGTAATAATTGCTGGTGAATTACTCAAAAGATCAGAAGAATTATTAGACCAAGAAATCCACCCAACAATCATTGCATTAGGATACAGACAAGCAGCTCAAAAAGCAATAGAATTATTAGATCAAATATCCATTGATGCTGATGATAAAGACACTCTTCTAAAAGTTGCAATGACAGCAATGACAGGAAAAGGAACAGAAAAAGCAAGAGAACCATTAGCAGAACTTATTGTAGGGGCAGTAAGTCAAGTAGTTGAAGATGGTAAAGTAGATTCAGAACAAATAAAAATTGAATCTAAAGATGGAGCAGCTATTGAAGATTCAGAATTAGTATCTGGAGTAATCATAGACAAAGAAAAAGTACATCCTGGTATGCCATCAGAAATAAATGGTGCAAAAATTGCATTAGTTAACAGTGCAATAGAAGTAAAAGAAACAGAAGTAGATGCAGAAATAAGAATTACTGACCCAGCACAAATGCAAGCATTCATTGAACAAGAAGAAAACATGATTAAAGAAATGGTTGATGAATTAGTAGCAGCTGGAGCAAATGTATTATTCTGTCAAAAAGGTATCGATGACTTAGCACAACACTACTTATCCAAAGCAGGTATATTAGCAACAAGAAGAGTTAAAAAATCTGACATGGAAAAATTAGCAAAAGCAACTGGTGCAAAAATCGTAACAAACATCGAAGATTTATCTGCAGACGACCTTGGAGATGCAGGATTAGTAGCTGAAGATAAAGTATCTGGTGATGACATGATCTTTGTAAAAGAATGTAAAGATCCAAAAGCAGTAACTTTATTATTAAGAGGTTCCACTTCCCACGTAGTAGATGAAATTGAAAGAGCAGTAGAAGATGCAATAGGAGTAGTAGCTTCCACAGTAGAAGACGGTAAAGTTGTTGTTGGTGGAGGAGCTCCAGAAATAGCAATTGCAAAAGGATTAAAAGACTACGCAGAAACAATAAGTGGAAGAGAACAATTAGCAGTAACTGCATTTGCAGAAGCATTAGAAGTAGTTCCAAGAACACTTGCAGAAAATGCAGGTCTCGACAGTATTGACTCCTTAGTAGATTTAAGAGCAGCTCACGAAGATTCAATATACATGGGATTAAATGTATTTGAAGGTGGAGTAACTGACATGAAAGAAGCAGGAGTTATTGAACCTCAAAGAGTTAAAAAACAAGCTATACAATCTGCAGCAGAAGCAGCTGAAATGATCTTAAGAATCGATGATGTAATAGCATCCTCAAGTCAAGGTGCAGCAGCTGGAGCACCAGCACCTGATATGGGTATGGGCGGAATGCCTCCAATGTAAATATAGATTATAATCT
>NZ_MAIF01000145.1:0-8193 GCF_001729395.1 Methanosphaera sp. A6
ATGAATTATTTGAAAAATTAGATTTAGTTGTAGATTGTACACCCGGAGGCATAGGTGCACAAAATAAAACAGATATCTATGAAAAAATTGGATTAAAAGCAATATTTGAAGGTGGAGAAGATCATGATGCTATAGGCTCCTCATTCAATGCTGAAGCAAATTATGCTGATAATATAGGTGAAGATTATGTACGTGTTGTATCATGTAACACAACAGGTTTATGTCGTACATTAAAACCTATCTATGATATTTCAGGTATAAAAAAAGTTAGAGCAGTAATGGTACGTCGTGGAGCTGATCCATCAGATGTTAAAAAAGGACCTATAAACAGTATTGTACCTACAACAGAAGTACCATCACACCATGGACCTGATGTACAAACTATTATTGATGATATTAATGTAATGACAATGGCATTACTCGTTCCAACAACACTTATGCACACTCATAACATAATGGTTGAATTAGAAGATAAAATCACAACTGATGATGTACTTGATGCATTTGAAAATGCACACCGTGTATTACCTGTTCAAAAAAGTCTTAAATTAGGATCTACTGCAGAAATAATGGAATATGCTAAAGATCTTGGACGTTCCAGAGGAGACATGTATGAAATACCAGTATGGAAAGAATCAGTCAATATAGAAAATGGAGAATTATTCTATATGCAAGCAGTCCACCAAGAATCCGATGTAGTACCAGAAAATGTCGATGCTATAAGAGCAATGCTTGAATTAGAAGAAGATGGTGAAAAATCCATATTAAAAACAAATAAAGCAATGGGTATATTATAAATTATACTTATTTCTCCCCACCATACTTTTTTTTAACTGATTCTATTAAATATTATTAAGATGCTTTTAAAAAATAATGTACATGAAAATTTGTTTATATTTACATAAAGAAAAATATAAGTAATCTATAAAAAATTAAAAAAAAATACAATCCCATAAAAAAATAGAAGGATATGATGAAATGTATACACAAAGAATCCTATTACATGGACACATAATTGATTCATTAACTCTACCTAAAACAATGGATACTATTATAGATCAAGGTGGAGACTATGAAATAGAAGAATTACAAGTAGGAAAACTTAAAACTGATAAAAGTACTGCTAAACTTATTGTTAAATCTGATGATGAAGAGATATTCAATAGAATTCTTGACATACTCACAGATTATGGTGCTGAACTTATTGAGGAAAATGAAGAAGTAACTCTTGTTGCATCACAAAAAGATAAAACAGTACCTGATAATTTCTATTCAACTAGTAATTACAATACTAAAATTAGATATGATGGAGAATGGTTAAATATTGATAATATAGAGATGGACTGTGTTATCTGTGTTGATACAGAAAATAAAAAAGCAACATGTAAACCATTAAATGCTGTTAAAAAAGGTGAAATGATAGTTACTGGAAGAACCGGAGTTAAAGTTACGCCTCTTGAAAGATCACGTGGAAAAAATACATTTGAATTTATGAACAGTGAAGCTTCAGCTGAAAAACCTACACGTAGTATTATTCATAAAGTAGCTACCCAAATGAAAGAAGTTAAAGATAATGGTGGAAAAATAGTTGTTGTAGGAGGACCTGCAGTTGTACATACAGGTTGTGCACCAATACTTGCAGATTTAATAAAAGAAGGATACGTTGATAAACTATTTGCTGGAAATGCTCTTGCAACCCATGATATTGAAAATGCATTCTATGGAACTTCTCTTGGAGTAAAAATGGAAACTGGTGAACTTGTTGCTCATGGACATAAACATCATATTTCTGCAATAAATATTATAAATAAAGCTGGAAGTATAAAAGATGCTGTAGAACAAGGTATCTTAAAAAGTGGAATTATGTATGAATGTGTTAAAAATAATGCTCCATTTGTTCTTGCTGGAAGTATTCGTGATGATGGACCATTACCTGATGTTATAACAGATTCACAAGTTGCTCAGCAAAGAATGAGAGAAGAAGTTCAGGATGTTGATATGGTAATTATGATTGCTACATTACTCCATAGTGTTGCTACTGGTAACTTAATACCTGCTAGAATAAAAAGTGTATGTGTAGATATTAGTAATGCTTCTGTAACAAAACTCTCTGATAGAGGAAGTGCACAAGTTATTAGTGTAGTAACAGATATTGGTTCCTTTTTACCAATACTTAAGGAAGAACTTAATAAATTAGAAGAATAATTCTAATTAAATCACCTCCTTTTTATTAAAAATATTATATTAAAAAACACGAAAGAACTTATTTTCCCAGTTTCATAATAATAATTTATTAAAAATAAAAAATAGCATTGAATATATTATAATTTAGAAAATTTTATATAGATTTTAATGTATACAATAGTAATAAGCCATTGAATAATAATTTTTTTTTAGAAATAATGAGGTGATATTATTAGTAAAAAAATTATGAAAAGAATATTTCCAATTTTTATAATACTTACCTTATTACTATGTATTAGTACAGTATCTGCAAGTGAAAATAACACCAACACAGATACTACTCAAAAAGTAGTTGATAATACTGTTAATTCTAATACATATACCACTATTGAAGATATTAAAACACAATCTTCAGAAAGTAAGTATAGTAAAACAGCAAAAGACGCAACGAAACAAGTTAAAACAGTTGAAGATACAAAAACATTAAAAACACAGGAAACCCATAAAATACAAAGCATATCTTCTAACAAAACATTGAAAACTGCTAATGTGAAATATTCAAAAATTTATGTAAGTACTACTGGAAAGGACAGTAATGCTGGTACACAAAATGCTCCTAAAGCTACAATTAAAAATGCATTAAAATCTGTTACAAATAAGGGAACGATTTATCTTAATAAAGGTACTTATTATGAAAATAAGATTTATATCAATAAAACTGTAGCTATTGTTGGTAGTGATACAAAAGGTACAATTTTAAATGGAAAAGGTAGCCATGTATTTACCATAGCTAGTAATATTAAAGTAAAATTTGAAAAATTTACAATCACAAATGCTAGTGATAAACAGGGTGGAGCAATATATAATAAGGGTTACTTGAAGTTACAAACAATGAAAATATCTAATTCAAGGGCCACTTATGGTGGAGCAATATATAATAAGAATGAACTTATTGGAATAAAAACTAGTTTCTCTTCTAATAAAGCTACACATGGTGGAGCAATATATAATACTGATTCTGCAAGTATGGTTAATTGTACTTATAATAAAAATCAAGCAACAAATATAGGTGGAGTAATATATTCAACTGGTAAAATTACATTACAGGGAAATAATCTTACTCAAAACTATGGAAGTGCAATTTACTTAGCTAAAAATAAACAGAACAATAAAATCACAAATACCCAATTTATATCAAATAATGGAGTACTTGGTGGAGCAATATATAATGATGGACAAATAAATATTAAAAAATCAACATTCCAATCAAACAAAGCTACAAAAAATGGTGGAGCAATATATAATAAAAATATATACAACAGCAGAAATTCAAAATACATTCAAAACACTGCTAAAATCAATGGAGGAGCAATATATACCACGAACAATCTATACATTAATTCTAATACATTTACTTCAAATAATGCAACAGGTAATGGAGGAGCAATATACAATACTGCAACCTTGAATGCCAAATCCACCACACTTCAATCAAATAGGGCTCAAAAGGGCGGAGCAATCTATAGTGCTAATGGTAAAGTGAATATAAATAATTCTATACTATTAAACAATAATAATGTGGATATTTATGCATTTAAAGGAAGTACTACAGCAAATTATAATTGGTGGGGAACCAACAGTATGCCTTCCTCACAAAGAAAAGTAAATGTAGTTACTAAGAATTGGATATACTTTAAAATATCTAGTCCTTCATCAAAATATATAAATGAAGTTTGTGAAATTACAACCACATTTAATAAAGTTTATAATGGAAAAACACTTACTGACTATAATACAAAATTATTACCTGCACTTCCTGTGAAACTCACAGTTAATGGTGGAGGTATAAATAAAATTTACAATTATAATGTTGCAGGTACTAAGAAAATATCACTTAAATTTACAAAAGAAGGAGTTGTTAACTTTAAGACATATACTCCAAATATCACAGTTAATGCTGCTACAACCATAAAATCTAAGATAACAGAAGGACCTGTTACTGGTGTATTCTTAAAAATGAATACTGATATTGACACTAATACTGTTAAAAAATGGGTTAATGCTGGTGTTACTGACGTATATGTTCAAGCAAAAGCTTCAACAAACGATGTAGTTCAACTGAAAAAAGTCATATCACTTTGTAAAAATACAAATATTCGAGTACATGCTTGGGTAATTTGTTTTAAAACATCAAATGGATTCAATATAGGATCTAGTCAACAAACATTAATAAAGAATTTTGTGGCCAAAGTTGTGAAAATACCTGGCGTTGATGGTGTTTGTCTTGATTATGCAAGATATAGTGGAACAAATCCAAGTATTGTTAATCCCAATATAGTAACGAACTTTGTAAAACAAATAAATAATATTGTAAAATCACATAATAAACAACAAAAAGTGTCTATGTGTGTATTTGCTGAAAAGTCTGGATCTAAAACTTACTATGGTCAAGATTATGCTGCACTTAGTCCTTATGTTGATGTTATGATGCCAATGGCCTATAGATATGATTATAATGCCGGACAAAATTGGTTAAAAAGTGTTACAAATTATGTTGTTAAAGAGGCAAAGTATTCTAAGGTTGTAACAATACTTCAAACATATATAGAAAAAGGTGGCAGTTATCCTAAATTACCAGTATCTTCTCTAAAATCAGATGCTAAAGTCGCAATGAGTGGAGGATCCTATGGTTATGCCCTCTTTAGAGAAGGTCTTATAAGTAGTTTTCCACCAGCTGCTAAGAATTTATAATAATTCTTATTCACCACCCTATCTTTTTTTTTAAGAAACTAGTTATAAATTATAAATTTACTAAAAATAAATTCACTTAATGTACATGATATGATATATATCTTTAATTATTCAAAACCACACACTTTTTATTAAAATAATTTTTTTATAAAAATAGTGAAATACTCATTTCATTATAAATAATCCTGTCTAAAATCATTTATTTACATAGTTAGTTTATGTAGAAAAAATAATCAAAAAATAATAGAAATAGAATCAACAAAGTTAAGTTGACTCTAATGTAACCATTGTAATTTGTGGTGTTGCCATGAATCTAAATGGAACCTTTCTTTCACCAACACCATTTGTTACAACAAGATATGCTCCACTATCTTCATATAATCCAGATAAATATTTGTGTCCCTTCTCAGATGGTTCAACCCATGGTGTATATCCAAATAAATTTACTTGACCACCATGTGTATGTCCAGATAATGATAAATCAATACGAGTATGATTTAATGTATCAAAATAATTAGGATTATGATGTGCAAGAATAACAAAATCATCATCTGCAGCACCATTTGTTGTTAAACGTGGATACTGGAAATCAGTTGATAAATCACCAACTCCCCCTAATCTTATTTTAGCACCATCTTTTTCAATCCACACACCCCTATTTCTTAAGTTTGTAATAGATGATGCATCAAGTGCATTGGATGTTGTATTTTTAGGATCATTATTACCCAAAACACCATACACGCCATATTTAGCCCTAAGATTAGATAAAATATCAATACATGACTGTACATCGTCCTTATTATCTGTAACATAATCTCCAACCATAACAGTTATATCTGGATTTTGTTCATTAGTTTTATTTACAACATAACTTACCCTATTCTCATCAACAAATTCACCATAATGAAAATCACCTATAACAGCAATGCGTGTTCCATTAAACTCTGGTGGAATTTGATTAGATTTAACAGTTATTTCATTAACTTCAAGTTGTGTTGGTTCTATAATCATTATTGCTAAAAATAAACAAAGAATTAACAACAATATCCCTACAATTTTTTTAAACATAAATATTATCACCTAAACTTCAATAACCATTTTGCTAATGGTTTTCCAATCAACCTTACAAATGCCATGATACAATCATATCCAAAGAATTCTAAGTCTGATTTTACATTCACCATTTCACGTGGAATATTAATTTTCTGTGGACATTTATCTAAACAAACACCACAATTTCTACATTTTCCTGCATAACTACCATTACCTCCTGCAAGTCCAGATAGTTGGAAATATTCTCCTGATTCTCCAAAGATATATTTATTATTATATATTTTAAAACATGCAGGAATATCTACACCATATGGACAGGGCATACAGTATCCACACTGGGTACATGGTATTTTAATGAGTTTATTATATATTTTTTTCACATTAGAATATGTTTCTAATTCCTCTAAATCTATACTACTAGGGGGTGTATCATTTGTTGTTTTGATGTTTTCATCAACTTCACATATTCTTCCCATACCTGAGAGTACACAAGTTACTTCCTTATGATTTAAAACCCAACGTAACGCCCATCGACTAGGATTATCTGTGATATTTGATTTATCCATCTTATTTTTAACTTCCATTGGAACATTATTTGCAAGTAATCCACCCTTCAATGGCTCCATTACAAAAACACTTACATCATGATCATAGGCATATTTAACACCTTTTGTTCCTGCTTGTGCATCATCATCAATAAAGTTGTACTGCAAAAGACACATATCCCAATCATAACTATCTATTATTTTTTTGAATGAATCATAATTATCATGGTATGAAAAACCTATATTTTTCACTTTCTTTTCTCTTTTTATTCTATCAAGAAATTCAAAGATATTATATTCCTTAAGTTGTTTAAATGCAATATAATTTAGGGAATGAAGATAATAAAAATCAATACATTCAACACCCAACTTCTCTAATTGTATATTAAGATATTTTTCCAAGTCATCCTCATTTTTAACAAACCATACTGGTAGTTTTGTAGAGATTAATATTTCATCACGTCTTTTTTCAAGAATTGATTTTAGAAAGGATTCACTTTCCCCATTATGATAGAGATATGCCGTGTCAATAAGATTTATTCCATTATCTATAGCATGATTTATTAGTTGTGTTGCTTCTTTTTTATCTATCATACCATTTTTTGTAGGTAGTCTCATGGCACCAAATCCTAGTGCTGAAACTGCAGTATTTGTTTTTTTAACTGTTCTTTTTTGAATAAATACATCCCCCCAATACATTTTTAGTTATATAATAATATTCTTATTTATTTACATTCTATATTAATATATTATTTTAAATGATATGAAACATATATTATATTGTTAAATAATTTTTAGAAAAAATATAGAAAAAATACATTATTATAATAAAAAGTAAATTAAATGGAGTTTTGATAGAATGGATATTGTTGAAAAAAGAATTCCTGACCAAAAAGTAGCATATGTACCACACATTGATAGTTTTAGTAAATTACCAGAATTTATTGAAGAAGTTGGTCAATTAATTTCTGAAAATAAATTAGAAGCAGTTGGTTTTCCTTATGGTTCCTATGATAATGATTTAGAGGAATATGCTGAAAATAGACAAATTTTTGAAGTAGGTATGCCTATAAAAGATTTTTATGCTGATGGTAAACCTGCAGGTCGTATTGGTAAATTAGGTTTAAAAGAACTTACAGAACACACAGTTCTTTCAGGAAAACATAAAGGATCTCATAAAAACTTCAATGAAACTGTTAAAAAAATAGTAAAATATGCTGTTGAAAATCAGTATGATATTGTAGGACCTATCACTGAAATATACCTTCCAGCAAATGAGAACACTCCTGTTGAAGAGATTGAAACAGAAGTTCAACTACCTGTTATTTACATGGGTCCAAAAAGAGATTAAATAAATCTCTTCTCTACTTTTTTTTGAATTGATTAGGAATATGCAACTATTGTGTTTTGGTGTTTTTCAAAATATTTCGTTGTCAGTTTATAAATATCAAATATTTGTTGATGTTTTATAACATGACTAAGAAAAATATATGAAATCATGTGTAAATAATTGTTATACATTCCTTAAACACGAAAAAATATTATAATATCAATAAAAATTAAAAATAATAATTATATCCATTATTAATTAAAAAAAAAATAGAAATAACCTTAAAAACACATTACTTAAAATAAAATTTCAATTTTAATAAAACTAAAA
>NZ_MAIF01000146.1:0-8323 GCF_001729395.1 Methanosphaera sp. A6
TTATATTAATATGTCTTTAAAATAAATAATTTTTAGTATATATTTCAATAGAATTTATTTCTAAAAAATATACTTCATATATAAGTATATTATATTTTTTTTATAATACTATTAATAGTATAAAGCTTAAAGTTTAAATTATAGAAATACTTCATAAATTTCTAAATAAACTAAGAGTTATATCATGTTGATATTTCATTAACTCTTATTGAGGCGAAAAAATGCAAGTAAAAATCAATGATATTGAAATGGATATAACTGCTGGTTCAACTGTTGAAGATGCTATTAAACTTTCTAATGCACCATATATCAGTGGTACACCTATTGCTTTAATTGAAGGTAGGCAAGAACTTGAAAGTCAAGTAAATAAATATAAAATAGAAACTACTGGTGGTAGTGTAATTATTGAATTAGTTGATAATGCAGAATTATTAACAGATTTCTGGAAAAAAAATTATAAGAAATTTATTAATAAAGTAATTCGTTGGACTACATCACAAGAAGTGGCTATGGGTGCAGTAAAATCTGATTTAGAGCCAACAAATAATGAGTATTTATATAATAGATGGGATGTAATCATCAGTTTATCTGGATTTTCAAATGAAGCTACTCATATTATTTTCTCTAAATCTAAACATCAATCAATTTATAGTGTACCTAATCAGAATAAGGGAATTGTTGCTACAGTTGTTGGTGGTAAAAGAAATATTCTTAAACTTAAAAATACTGATGAAATTATAAATATTGAACCTATTATTGAACGTAAAAGTGTTATTAATAGTGCATCAGTTACAGATTTATCAACAACACTAAAGGAAGGTAATGAATTATTTACTTATGTTGAAATTGAGGCAAATCATGAAGCACCAATATCCTTTGAACATTTTCTTAAAATAATAGAAGATGGAACTTTCTATGTAGACTATGAATCTGAAAGTTTTATTGGTAATGATAAATTAAGGGGCTTAGAAAAGGATTCAGAAGTTATTGAAAAAAGAAAACGTGGTGCAGTTACCCTAAGAAATCAGGGTGCTGGTGTAGGAAGAGTATATATCTACAGAGAAGATCGTGTAGGAGTACCTTCACATAACATAATTGGTTATGTATCTAGAGGTATACAGTTATTAGATACTGTTAAAGAACATGAAAAAATAACTATTAAAACAGTACCTGAAAAGATATCTACTGTTGCATTAACACAAAAAGATGCTGATATTTATCTTGAAAACTTAGGTATTGAACATGAACGTGATGGATTAGTTGATGATGATGCTATAATTGTTGCACAAGACCCACTTTATACTGTGGATATTGATAAACAAAAGAAACTTAAGACATTGGGAGTACCTAAGGATGATTTTGTTGAAATAGAATTATATGCTGATGAAAATCCAAGTTCAGTATGGTATTTTAGAAAAATTTCTGGTTTATTAAATGGTGATGTTGGACATCTACGTGTTAATATGGCAATAAAGGAAATGAATATAATCATGTTTAAAGCAGTGAATAAAGAAGCTAAAGGTTTAATTCCAGAAAAATTACCAGATAATAAGGTTAATGCTTGGGAAATATGTGTAAGTAACACTGCATGTAAACATGTTGGTAATATTGGTATTCGTTTTGAAGACAATAGTGAATTTGGTCCTACTGGTGAATCATTCAGTGCTACTAATGTGATTGGAAAAGTTGTTGCTGGATTTGATAATCTAAAAGCATTTAAAGAAGGAGATACTGTTTATGTCAAAGAACGCTAAAGATATTGACACAGAATTTTGTCATATTCCAATGGGTGATGGAACATACAGAGATTCAAATCAGAAGGATAAAATAACTCGTATGATTGTTTTAGGTCCTGGATGTAGAGTAAGTTCAAAAGAATTAATGAATTTTTTACATTTACTTGAATTACCTATTAATATTCGTCTAACTTGTTATGGTGCAAACATTAATGGTGTTAGAGAAGATATTATGGAAGCAATTGAAAAGACTAGAAAATTAGATCCTAGTCATATTTTCATTAAATTTAGAGGTTTTCCTCCAGGTGATCCAAGGAGATGTAGAGCTAAAAGAGGGGGAGCTCGTGAAGGTTTTCATCAAATTGAAGCTGAATATAAATTACTAGAGGATGTAAGTTATGCTTTAGAACATCCAAAACATGTTGATTTAGAATTACCTAAAAAGATTTCAGTTGATGATTTTAAAAGTATTGTAGATGAAGTTGAATCTAAAAAATAGGTGTTATTCATGAAAATAGCAGTAATTCCTGATGGTGCTATGATGATTATTCATTTAGTAACTAAGAATGGTCATGAATATTTATCATCAACAAATCTTTCAGAGGAAAAATTACGAAAAAAGGATCCCTATGATGATTCTTTTTGTGATTATGATGCTCCACCATTTAGTATGAAGGATCATGAGAGATTAACTGGAAATAAGTATGCCTCATGTGAGACTCCATCAGGCCTACGTGGTCGTATGTCTATGTTTGATTTTATTATTAGGGATGCTGATGCTGCTATTATTATGGGTCCACGTCCTAAAGGTTACAAACATATGTATAATCATTTAAATGAATTGATATTATTTAGTTGTGTTGGATGTTATAATCATTATAAACTTTTAATACAGTTAATTAAACAAAAAGATATTCCAATACTTGAATTAGCATATCCTGATAATAGGGAGAAAATAATTTGTATGATAGATAGAATTAATGATTTTCTTCAAGGACTTCATACTGGCAAATATAAAAATGAAGTAATTAATGATGATAATTTAAATTGTGATATGAGGCCTTATAAAAAGAAGATATCATTAAATGATTTAGAAAAAATAATAAATGAATTTAATTAGAAAAAGGAGAATTAATTAGAGGTTATATTATGAAAGTTGCAATTTTTCCACCTAACTCTATGATTTTAGCAGATATGGTAGTTAGATGTGGTCATGAACCATTAGTTGTTCAAAAACAGATGAAACAGAAGGTAACAAGTCCAGATATTGATGCACCTCCATTTAACATGACTGAGGACGATCCAATAAGTGGTCTTAAATATGCTGCAATAGAAGTTCCCTCTGGTGTACGTGGTCGTATGTCTTTATTTGGTCCAATAATAGAAGAAGCAGAAGCTGCTATTATAATGAATGAAGCACCATATGGTTTTGGATGTGTAGGATGTGCTAGATCATCTGAATTAACAGTATTTTCATTAAGAAGAAAAGATATTCCAGTATTGGAGTTAGATTATCCTACATCTCGTGATGCAACTGTAGAAATGGTACATAAAATAAATACATTTCTTGATAACTTAAATAATATGGAAGATGATGATAATGATTAAAATAGCTCAACTATCTTGTGGAACAGAATATAGTGGTGTTCAAAAGGAAATTGAAAAAGCAGCAGGTATGTTTGGTGCACAAATGGTTATGCCTGATGTGAATTTAGATGACATTGATGAGGCTTATGAAAAATTTGGTTTAAGCTGTGCAAGTTCAAGTCTTAAATTAATGATTGCAAGGGCAATGTCCCTTGTAGAAGGTAAAAATGAAGCTGATGCAGTGTTTATATGTACTTGTTTTAGATGTGCAGAAGCAGCAATTGCAAGAAATGAAGTACGTAGATTAATACAAAATAATACTGATTTACCTGTAGTAACATATTCATTTACAGAAAAAACAAAAGCATCTGAATTATTTATTCGTATGGAGGCATTAACCACTGTAGTTTCAAGAAAAAGTATTCTTGCACGTGAAAAACAAGAAGGTCTTACTCTTGGTATAGATAGTGGTTCAACAACAACTAAAGTAGCATTAATGGAAAATGATGAAGTATTAGGTACTGGTTGGGTAAAAACTGGTGATATTATTGGTTGTACAAATGATGCTATTAATGAAGCATTTGCAGAAACTGATTATACACTTGATGATGTTGAAGCTATAGGGACCACTGGTTATGGGCGTATGACAATAGGTAAGCATATGGGTGCAAAACTTATTCAGGAAGAAATATCTGTAAATAGTAAAGGTGCTGTGTATTTGGCTGGTGCACAAAAAGGTGAAGCAACAGTTCTTGATATTGGTGGTATGGATAACAAGGTAATTACTGTAAATAATGGTATTCCTGATAACTTTACAATGGGTGGTATATGTGCTGGAGCATCTGGTCGTTTTTTAGATATGACTAGTGGGAGATTAGGTGTTGATATTACAGAACTTGGTCCACTTGCTCAGAAAGGTAATTATAAAAATGCTGTGTTAAATAGTTACTGTATAGTATTTGGTATTCAGGATCTTGTTACATCCCTTGCAGGTGGGGCTTCAAAAGAAGATGCTGCTAGTGCAGCATGTTATTCTGTTGCAGAACAAGTATATGAACAACAATTACAGGAAATTGATGTTCGTGAACCTTTAATACAAGTGGGAGGTACTTCTCTTGTAGCAGGTTTAGTTGATGCTGTTCAAGATATTCTTGGTGGTATTGATATTATTGTACCAGAATATTCACAGTATATTGGAGCAGTGGGATCTGCAATGCTTGTTTCTGGACTTAAAGATACAGATATTGATGATAGTAAAAGATTCTAATTACAATGGAGGATTCCCATGTATGTAGAGTGTTATGATGAAGTGGGTGCTCAAGTATATGATACATTACTAAGACATGCACTTCAAGATCTTAAATTAGCAAGGGCTATAAGTGCAGTTAAGTTATTTATTGATCCTAGAGATGCCTTATTTATTGGGGTAGTAAAACTAGAAAAAGCATCACAGCCAATATATTTAACTGATATGGCATCATATGTTATAGAGGATAATGTTTTAAAAATTAAGATAGAAAATGAGAATTATCTTCCAGATCTTTTAAGGGTATTGTGGAGTAAAGAGGGTCGTGTTAATGTTTCACAACCTGATAGATATAAGATTGAAATTAAAAATCCAACAGTTGATGCTGAGAATTTAATGATTATTGATCCATCACATGAACTTAAAAGAAAGGTATATGATGCATTATTTAGGGTTATGCCTGAAGGTTTTCGTATGACACGTAATGCTAGTGAAGGAAATTTAATTTGTCTTATGAGTAGTGATGAAATTATTGATGAGAAATGGAATAAGAAATTTGAAGAAGTGATTGAAGAAGTTAAAAATATGTGATTATTTCATGATTTAAGGAGGTTTTTTCATTGAATAATAAAGACGATAAGAAGATGAGTCATTTTGCACATGTAACTCAGGCTCATCCATGTTTTAATGAAAAAATACATGATAAAGTTGGAAGAATTCATATTCCTATTGCACCAAAATGTAATATTCAATGTGGATTCTGTACAAGATCACTTAATGATGTAGAAAAAAGGCCGGGTGTAGCTTCATGTATCATGTCAATAGATGAGGCAATGAATCATATAAGAAAGACAGTTAAATCCATGCCTATTAATGTAATTGGTGTTGCAGGTCCTGGAGATTCATTATGTAATCCTAATACTTTAAAATTATTTAGAAAAGTTAAGGAAGAATTTCCTAATCTTATATTATGTATGAGTACTAATGGACTACTTGTACCTAAATATGCTGATGAAATAGCAGAAGTTGGTGTTAAAACTGTGACAATTACTGTTAATGCAGTGGATGTTAATATTGGTTCTAAAATATATGATAATATTGAGTATGGTGGAAGGATATATCATGGAGTTGAGGGTTTTAAAATTCTTTTAGATAATCAACTTAAGGGTATTGAAATGTTATCTAAACGTGGTGTTATTGTGAAGGTAAATTCTGTATTAATACCCGGAGTAAATGATAAACATATAAAAGAAATTGCATCTGTTGTTAAAAGTAAGGGTGCATCTATTATGAATGTCCTACCATTAATACCTATGAATAAATTTAAGGATTATGAACGTCCAGGTTGTGGCATGTTAAGTGAGGTAAGAGAGGAAGTTGAAGAATATCTTCCAGTATTTAGGGCATGTACTCAGTGTAGAGCTGATGCATTTGGAATACCTGGTAAAAAGAGTGATGATTTTTCATTGGATCTTGTACCTAACAGTCATTATTAAATAATGACTCTTTTTAACTCTTTTTAGGAAAAATAGAATTTATATACTTTTTATATTATATATTAACCATGAGAATATTGTTTTTTTAGAGGTAATTATTATGATTAGAACATTATATTGGGAAAATAACAGATTATTTTTATTAGATCAAACAAAACTTCCACATACAATAGAATATGTGGAATGTAGAACATATACTGATGTAATAGATGGAATTAAAACTATGAAGGTAAGAGGTGCTCCTGCAATAGGTGTATCTGCAGCTTATGGTATGGCTCTTGGAGAATTAGCTGGAGAGGACATGGATGTTATTGGTGATGAAATAAAATCTGCAAGACCTACTGCTGTAAATCTTTTTTGGGCCGTTGATAAAGTTCTTGATTTAGTATCCAGGGGTAAATCGGCAGTTGATGTTGCAATTGAAATGGAAAAGGACGATGTTGCTATTAATAAAAAGATTGGTGAATATGGAAATAGTATTATTGATGATAATGATACTATATTAACACATTGTAATGCAGGAGCATTAGCATGTGCAGGTTATGGTACAGCTCTTGGTGTTATTAGAGCAGCACATGAGGCTAATAAAAATATTGATGTAATATGTGATGAAACAAGACCAGTACTTCAGGGTGCAAGACTAAGTGTATTTGAGATGCAACAAGAAAATATACCTGTACGTTTAATTGTTGATGGTGCTGCAGGACATATGATGCAAAAAGGTGAAGTAGATAAGGTTATAATTGGTGCTGATAGGGTTGCAAAAGATGGTGTTGCTAATAAAATTGGTTCATTAATGGTTGCTCTTGCTGCTAAACGATATGATATTCCATTTTATGTTGCTGCACCAATGAGTACATTTGATTTTGAGAATAATATTTTTGATACTATAATAGAACAAAGATTGCCGGAGGAAGTGTTATGTATTAATGGTAAATATATTTCAAAAAAACAAACAAATGTGGAAAATCCGGCATTTGATATTGTTGAATCAGATTTAATAACTGGTATTATTACAGAGGAAGGTATTAAAAAACCATTATAATACCTTTTTCTACTCTCTTTTTTTTATTTAATTTTCATATCTAGGGCTATATGCCATACTCCTGGACTTTGAGATTTTACTTTTCTAATATTTAAAACATCAGTTTCACGTGGATAGGCTGCTTTTTCTACTCTTTTTATCACTGTTTCATAGTCTGATGAGAATTCATAGTAATTTAAGATACCATCCTTTTGTAGATGATTAATAGCAACTGTAAGAAATTCTTTAGCAGTACCAGGTAGGTTCATTATGATTCTATTAGCAAGTGGTAGTTTATCAATTACCTTTCTTATATCTCCTTCAATTGGTATAACAGTTCCAACTAATTTATTAAGTTTAATATTTTCTTGTACATACTTGTATGCTTCAGGATTAATATCTACACTGTATATCTTAGCATTTTTCCTATGTGCAATACTTATTGGAAATGAACCTATACCTGCAAAGAAATCTATTATAACTTCATTTTCTTTTACTTCTTTTACAACACGTAAACGTTCTGTTGCAAGTCGTGGACTAAAATATACTGTTGATGGATTTAATTTGAATCTAATACCAAATTCTTTATGTATTGTTTCTAAGTTATCAATTCCAGCAATATGTTCAAGTTCTCTTGTACGTCTTACTCCTTGAATTTTACTCTTCTTATAATACACACTTTTTCTTTTAGTAAAATCAAGTACTGCTTGACCAATGACTTTTTTTTCATTTTCAAGTTCTGGTGGAATTTCTAGTATTACAATATCACCGATAATATCAAAGGATTTTCTTATATCTTCAAGTTCATTTTGAGGTATTTTATTATCAAGGTATTCCATGAAGTTTTTAGCTCTATGTTTATAAGGTATAAAATTATAGTCATCAATTGTTATAGTGTAGTTATCAATTAAGGATTTAATTAATTTTTCATTGTAGTTTTCTATTAATGGAATATAGACGTATTTGTCATCACTTTTTATTTTATAGTCTCTGTGTATTTGATTTTCTTTAATTAGATTTTTTCGTATGTTATTTGCATTTTTTTTAGTAATTTTTATACCTTTCATATATTAACACTTCATATTTTATTAACTTTATTCTGAAGAAAAAGAATTTAATAAAATTCCTTCTAAAAAGAGTTTTTATTATTATTAAAGAATAATTTTTTATCTATTTTTTTATTTATTTATTTGTTGTTGTATGGTGTTTACATAATATTTTTTGCAATGTTTTC
>NZ_MAIF01000147.1:0-4567 GCF_001729395.1 Methanosphaera sp. A6
TCCAGTAACTGGTAGTTATATTAATTTAACTGATGATAATTATAATATTTATTTTGATAAGAATGGTGTAATTAAAACAGATGTTTTTGAAAATTGTAGTACTATTACAATTATTAGTGATATTAAAAATAAGAATTTAACTTTTTCTAATATAAAAGCTCTTCTTTTAAGTAATAAAAAAGTTAATATTGTAAATGGTTCAATTAATATTATAAATAATGCTTCAATGATTATTCAAAATACAACAATTAAAAATAATGATAAAAATCAATATGGAATTCTAATTAATTCACCACATAATTTTATAAAAAATAATAATATATTTGTAAAAACAACAAATCCATATAATGCTATTATAATAACACAAGATAATAATAATTTAGAATCAAATATAATTAATATTACTAGTACAACAAATAATACAGGTATTTTAATAAAATCAGCAGATAATACATTAAAAAGCAATAAAATAAATATAACTACAGATAGTATACTTAATACAACATCAACTGGTATTGTATTAAATAGTAGTAATGAAAATTATATTTATAATAATTATATCTATATTAATACAAATAAAGATGCAATAGGAACAGAGTTAATAAATTCAAGTAATATCACTGTTCAAAATCAGATATACATATATACATCAGAAAATGCAATAGGAACACAATTACAAGATTCTAAGAATAATAGAATAGTCATATCTAATATGAAATTAACATCAAATAAAACAGTTTATGGAATCAAGGCATTTGGAAATCCAACATTAAATAGTGATAATACATTCATTAAGGAATATGGAGAATCCATAATAAGATCAAATAAAAGTATAACTGTATTTTTAGAAAATACAAGAAATACTAATGTAGTAGGTTTATCTGGAGGTAGTGATCATAAAACAATAGGTGACTATGCAAGAGGAATATTAACAAAAAATACTGAAAACACAAACATATTCTATTTAACATTATGTCTTTCTGCATTAACTGATACAAACCCTAATCTAATTGCAATAGAACAAATTAATTCACAAAATACCAACATTACTGCTATGACTATGAAAGAAGACTCAACATATAACAACAAAGGAAATTTCTTAAAACTAGTAAATACTACAAACACATACATAGGATCAGCACAAGATGTTTCAAAAACAAATATAAATATAAATGATATTGCAATAATAATGGAAAACTCAAATAATAACATTATAGAAAATATATCCATCACAACAGAAACAGATTATACAATAAATCTAACAAACTCAAATAATAATAAAATAATAAATAATTATCTTAATGGTAATAATTTCAGTGGAGGAAACAGTACCATTATACAAACAAACAGTAAAAACAGTACATTATTCAACAATACTCCAGAAATAATAATTCTAACAAATGATAATTACAATGACTACTTTATAAATCAAGTATTTGTTCTTAATAAAACAGCCGAAGCAGTATTAGGATCTAACATTTATAATAAAAATATGACATTTAATCATGCAATAACATTAAAAAATCCTAGAAATTATACAATATATAATGGAACAATATCCTTAACACATTCTACAGGAATTAGTAACTTAACTAGTTTACAATTTAATGTAAGTGATGATAGAAAAACTGTGATAAATATTATAGATGTTATTGGAGGAAGAGTAAACCTATTTTATTCTAATATAATACAATATAACAAAGAAAACCAAGCACAAACCATATATGTAAATAAGAATTCATTCTTAAATGCATCATATACAAATATAACATTATATGCACCAGAAATAGATTCAGATGATTACAATAAATTATCTACAGCAGTATATTGTGAAAAAAACACTGTAATATCATATGGAAGTATCACAGTTAATACAACAAAAACAGAACCTAATGGAAAAATAATAGGATTATATGGTGGAATTAATTCTAACTTAAATATGACAATAAATGCTAAAAACAATGCAATAGGAGTACTATATAAAAATAATAATATTACATATCCTAGAACTCAAAAAGAAAATAATATTAACTTATATAGTAATAATCAAACAATAGGACTTTTATATACAGACATATTATTAATAAATTATACTTATAGTAACATTCCTATTACTATAATAAATCATAATATAAACTTAACTTCACAGAATACAATTGGAATAAAACTAATTAATACTAATGTTACAATGGCATATAATAATATAAACACTAATGGAACTAACAACACTCCAATATATATAGAAAATAATAAAAAATCTGATATATTATTTAATAATTTTATAAGTAATGTCAATGCTCAAAACATATTTAAAAATATGGGCAATATCGCAATTAAAAACAATAATATGATAATAGAAAAACAGAAAAATTTACCTCTAATTATAATAGAAAATGCAGAAAATGCTCAAGTAATCAGTAACTTTTTAAAAACAGAAAATTTAATGGGAAAATATGCAGTAAAAACTATTAATGTAACAAATCTCACTATAGAATTTAATAAACCTGGAACAATCATAACAAATGAAAATTATAATCAATACTTCACAAATCAAATCTTAAACTCTGATATTGATGTAATAGAGTTAGGATCTAACTTTTATAATAAAAATATGATATTTAATCATAAAGTGTTAATAGAAAATCCAAATAATTATACAATATATAATGGAACATTAATATTCACAGAAAATGCAACAAACAGTAACATAACTGGAATAAACATACATAACACTGATGATAGACAAACAAGCTTAAAAGTGAATTCAACAATAATTATGGAGGATAGTACAATCTATCAAGAAAATAATAATACTCCTGCAAAAACAATAATTATTGAAAAAGGTGGAATAAGATTAAATCATAATAATATTACAACAATTGGTAGTCAAAATGTAACAATAATTTCATTAAGTAAAATAGAAGGACAAACTAATATTCAAACGAATAATATATATGGAAAAGGATCTAATATAACAGCAATATACATATCAAACAGTAAAAATGCAAGAACTATGTCTATAAATAGAAATAACATAATATTAAAAAGTGATAATCCAATAACAGCAATACGAAATATAAATTCTAAAGGAACTCTTAGTAGTAATACTATTATTGTTAAAACTAAGAATTATAATACCCCAATAATAGAAATAATAAATCATACAGGTAATTTTATAATACTAAGTAATTATATAGAAAGTGAAGATGTATGTGCTAAAGATGCAATAAAAGTAGTGGGAACTGGAAGAGTTACTTATGGAAGTATTAGACCAACAAATGGAAACTACAAAACACAAATGAACATAACACTACCTTCAGAATTAAAAGTAGGTACTACTTATCCAATAATAATCAATGTAACAAGTATGCTAGATAAAGCTGTAAATGGTGATGTAATAATTAATATTAATGGAAAAGAAACTACATTAACATTAACAGATGGAATAGCTACATACAACTACACACCAACAAAAGATGGTGAAACCACAATAAAAATAACATATACAGATAATGAAGATAAATATCTAAACAACACCATTACTCAAACTGTAACAGTAAATAAAATAAATACTATACTCAAAGTAGACTCAGTAAAAACAACACCAAATACACGTATAAACATACCAATAACACTAACAAATGAATTTGAAAACCCATTAAATGGAACAGTAACAGTAATAGACCAATACAATAACACATTTGCAATAATCAATATAATTGATGGAAAAGGAACATTTACTAAAATCTTCAGAGGAAACTTCAACCAAAACCTAACATTCATCTATGATGGAACAGAAATATACAATGCAATAAACACAACAATAAACGTGGATATACATAAACTCAGTACTACTGTAACAATAGATCCAATAAATGCACATGTAGGAGATAAAATCAATCTAAAAGCAACAGTAACAGATGAAGATGGAAATCCTGTAACAGAAGGACGTTTAGTATTCAAAGTAAATGGTAAAACAATAAAAGATACCAATGGAAACATTATATACGCAACAATAAAAGATGGAGTAGCAATGATAGAAAACTACACTGTACCAGCAAACTGGTTTAAAATAGAATCAGAAATAAGTGCTGTGTATGGTGGAACAAATAAATACACCTCCTACAGAAGTGAAGCAATACCAATGAACATAACCAAAAAAACAGCTACAATGACAATGACAACAAACACCACAACAACAAAACCAGGCGAAACAATAAAAATAACAGTGAAAATAACAGAAAAAGATGCTAATGTAAATGAAGGACGTGTCCTATTCAAGGTAAATGGTAAAACCATGAGAGATAATGAGGGATATATAATTTACCATGAAGTAAAAAATGGACTAGTAACAATAGATTACACAATACCAGAAAATACAAGAGCACAAGACTACACATTCACATGTGTATATGGAAACAAACTCTATGAACGTTGTGATGTAAACAGTACAATCACGGTAGTAAAAAACTAAAAATAAAATATAACTTAGGAGAACATATTTTCTCCTATTTCTTTTTTCATTTTTTTATCAAAAGAGAGTGCGACAATTAATTTTTAATTAATA
>NZ_MAIF01000148.1:0-9971 GCF_001729395.1 Methanosphaera sp. A6
TAAAACAAATAACTTATAACTTATACTAAAGATAAATAAAAAAAAAATAATAAAAAAATTAGTATTTAACAATACTTCCTGAAGCATCACGACGATACTTACCAAATTCTCCAAGTTCTCTTAATTGATTCTTATTAAAAACAGGACCTTCCACACATACTCTAAGTCCTGTATCATCAATACAACACTGCCCACATATACCAAGACCACATTTCATATATCTATCAAGTGCTAATTGACAATCAACATCGTATTTAATACTTAATTCATACAATTTATAGGACATTATTTCTGGACCACAACCAACAATAACATCATATTCCCCAGTTTGTAACAATTCCTCTGCAAGTTGTGTACTGAAACCTTTAAATCCACAACTTCCATCATCAGTACACTTATGTACTACAACATCAGAATCAAATCTTTTATTAAATACCAGTTCATCAGCACAACTTGATGCTGATATTAACTCCACATTATCATAAAATGAAGTTAAAGGTGCAAGAGAAGCTATACCTGATCCTCCACCCACAGCTAGTACTTTTTTATAACCATCCAGTTCATATCCATGACCATAAGGTCCTCTAATACCAATTAAATCACCCACATCCATATTATCATACATATTTTCCGTAAATGGTCCTGCTTTACGAATAGTTATTCCCATAAGATTATTTTCCCTATCAATAATGGAGATTGTCATTGGTTTTTCATTATGTAAATCCCATACCATAACAAATTGTCCAGGATGAATATCATCTGTTATATTCCATGGAAATATAAATGTTTTTACTGTTGGTGTTTCAATAATTGTTTCTTTTATTTCAACGACATTTGGAACTTCATCATCATAAACATTTTCAATCATAAACTTTTCACCTATCCTAAGTTATGAGATAATCCTATAATCTCTTCCACATTTTTATAACCATTTTCTTCTAAGAAATTTGAAAGATCATGTGTTATATTTTTAAATATTTCTGGTCCTTCATACATAATTGATGTTCCAATTTGAAGTAGGCTTGCACCTGCATATAAAAATTCTAATGCATCTTTATATGTTCTTATTCCACCCACACCAAATAATGGAATATCAACAGTTTCATATGTTTTATATACACATTTAAGAGCTATTGGTTTTATCATAGGACCAGCAATTCCTCCAAATACATTATTTAGTATTGGTCTTGCTGTTTTATAATCTATTCTAAGACCTGGCCCCACACTATTTATAAGAGTTAATGCATCAGCCCCAGCATCCTCTGCTGCCTTTGCAATTTCTGTAATATCTGTTACATTTGGTGTTAATTTAACTATGATTGGTACATCTTTTATATTATCTTTAACACTACTTACAATATCATGTGTTAATTCAGGATTTTCCCCAATATTTGATCCAAAACCACATTTTGCATGTGGACAAGATACATTTAATTCAAATGCATCAACATAATCCTTTGTCTGATTTGCAACATCAGAGAATACTTCCTCACTATCACCATATATTGAGGCTATTACTGGTGTTTTATCACGAATTTCATTTAAATCTTTGAGTTCTTCTTTTTTAGCCTCAACTCCAGGACTTGCAAGCCCTACTGAGTTTATAACCCCACCTTCAATCTTTACAATGGTAGGATTATCATATCCATCATTTGCTTCTATACTAAATGACTTTGTTACAATACCTCCAGCACCAGCTCTTGCAACCATTTTCATTGAACTAGCTGTTGTTCCAAGAATTCCTGCTGCTAAAAATAGAGGATTAGATAGTTTCATTCCTAAAATTTCTTGTTCTAACATTTCTACTTTCCTACTAATTTTTTATTTTATAATAAAAAAATAATTTATAATATCTTATATTTATTTCTGTATTTTCATGCTTATAAATTAAAAATAGTTTATTGTTATGACAAGTTGTTAACATTAATAAATATAGAAAATTAAAAGTATTATACATGAAATGCTATATTACAACTACAAGTTTCGGATTTATAGCTACGAATCAAGATAATGAAATAATTGACTACAGAGTTTTTGAAAAAAAACAAGTTGAAAAACTACTAGAAATACAGAAAAAACAATTATTACAAGAAGAAGTAGAGTTAATTGAATCAGTTGGTTTATATTATGATGAAATTGTAATAGAAACTAGTAAGGCTCGAAGTATATATTCACACTTAAATCAGTATAATAAAATCATTACAGAAAATACAACAAAAACTGGAAAATACATAAGAAACAATTTAGAAGAGATTTTAACAGATATTCCCGAGCTAAAAAAGGTTGATGTACGTAGAAATTTAAATAATACATATACCCAAATAGCTAAAGATAAAATTAGAGAATCTATTAAAACTAATGATGTAATGATCGTAGAAACAATAAATTCACTTGAAGAAATAGAAGAAACTACAGGTAAATTAATTGAACGTTTAAGAGAATGGACAATAACATATGTTCCAGAGTTAGATAAGATTCATAATCATGAATTATATTCTAAAATCATTGCTTTAGAAACAACACGTGAAAATATTAAAAATAGTTCTTTAATTGAAAATACACAGATTGAAATACTAGATAGTAACGATGTTGAAATGACTGAAGAAGATTTATCAATAATTAAAGAATTTGCTACATCAATTTATTCATTATATCAGACAAAGAATACTCTTGAAGAATTTATCCAGAATAAGATAAAAGAAGTAGCTCCTAATTTATATGATGTTGCAGGTGCTAACCTTGCAGCTAAATTAATTGCACATATGAATGGATTAGAACAACTTGCTAAATTACCATCAAGTACTGTTCAAATTATTGGTGCTGAAAAGGCAACATTTAGACATTTGAAAACTGGAGAAAATCCACCCAAACATGGATTAATCTTCCAACATCCAAGTATTCGTGGTTCAAATTGGTGGATACGTGGAAAATTAGCCCGTGCTGTAGCTGCTAAAATTACTATTGCAGCAAGAAAAGATGCATTTAGTAATGATTATGATGCTAATTTGAAGATTGAACTTGATGAGAAAATTGAGAAAATAAAAAAGGATCATCCATTCCCCGAAAGAAAAAAGAAAAAAGAGAATAAGGATAAAAAAGGTAAAAAAAGTAAAAAAAATCGTAAAGAACGTAAAAAAAAGAAAAATAGGAAGAAAAAATTAAGAAAAGGAGAATATTCCTATTAGGGAGTTGATATTATATGCAGATAAAAAATATTGGTGAAAATGTATATCAAATAGATAATCAAATTGCTACTGTAAATCTAACTCCTACAAAACAAGTGTATCAAGAAAAACTCATACCATATGAAGATAAAGAATTTAGATTATGGAATCCACGTAGATCAAAACTAGCTGCAAGTATTATTAAAGGTCTTACTATATTTCCATTTAAGAAAGATTCAAATGTATTATATTTAGGAGCTTCTGCAGGAACTACTCCTTCACATATTTCAGATATATGTACTGAAGGAAAAATTTATTCAGTTGAATTTTCTCCAACAATGATGAGAGAATTCATTGAAGTTGCACAAAAAAGAGAAAATTTAATACCATTACTTGAAGATGCTACACATCCCCTTAATTACCAACACTTATTAGAATCAGTTGATATTGTCTATAGTGATGTGGCTCAAGCACAACAAACAAAACTTTTCATTGATAATTTCAGACTGTTTGCAAAGGAAGATGCAACTGGAATTATAATGATTAAAGCAAGAAGTATTGATGTAACAATGAATCCAAATACAATTTTTAAACAGGAAAAAAGAAAGCTTGAAGAAAGTGGCCTAAAAGTTTTAGAAGAAATAAAACTTGACCCTTATGAAAAGGATCATATTGCATTTATTTGTAAAAAATCATTCTAAAAAAAAGATGATAGATTTTTATATTAATTTATAAATTCTATCAATTATTTTTTGAGAAATATGCCATTTAGAATCAAGACATAACTTCTCACAACCATCATCACTAATTAAGTAAACCTCATTATCCTCACATCCAGGTCCAGCCCCTTCAACAAGAATATCATTAGCCACCATTAAATCAACATCGTATTGATTTTTTTTATTAGTAGCCTTTTTAATTAAATCACCCTCAGACAAACCAGCTTCAGCCTTAAATCCAACAATAAAAATATTAGAATTAATTTCTCTTACTTGTTCTAAAATTTTAGGTAATCTTCTAAGATTAAGTGATAAATCATTGTCTGATGAATATTTTAAATCACTCTTATTTTCCACTTCAAAATCAGAAACAGCTGCTGTTGAAACGAAAATATCAGCATTTATAATCTCTTTTTTCACAACTTCAGCCATTTCACGTGATGATTCCACATTGATCCTCCTAAAAGTTTTAGGAATATGTGTTTTTGTTATTCCACAAATCAATGTAACATTAGCTCCTTGACGATATGCTTCTTTTGCAATTTCAACACCCATCTTACCAGAACTTCTATTAGTTATTCCACGCATAGCATCAATTTCTTCAAAAGTTCCACCAGCAGTTATAACGACATTCATTCCATCTAATTTATTTTCAGAAACCATTCTTTCCACTTCAAGAACAATATCATGTTTACTTGGAAACTTAGCTTTTCTTTCTTCATTAGTAGGTTCTATAAATCTAACTTCTGGATGTTTTTCTTTAATTTTATTAATATTTTCTTCTATTGCATGATACATTGAAATATGCATTGATGGAACAAATAATATTGGAGTTTTATAACCACTGGCTGTTAATAGAAGAGTAGTTACTGAAGTATCTGCTATTTTATAAGCAAATTTACTTATTGTATTTGCTGTTGCTGGTGCAACAAGTATTAAATCAGCTTGTGCATTTTTTACATGTTCAACATTACCAGTAATTTTTGTTACAACAGGATTCTTTGTTGCAAATTCCATAGACAGTGGTGTTATAATATCACATGCATCATCTGTCATGAAACATTCAACATCAAAACCATGTCTTTGTAATTGATGTACTAACTTTAAATCTTCAGTTGCGGCAATACTACCAGTAACACAAAGAATTATCTTCATATATATCCCCCATATTTATTATAAATTAAGAGAAAATCCCTTTTTATTCTCATTATCTTTTATTAATTTAAAACTATGTACTATCTTATCATAATTTGATCTTTGAGATTCATATGATTCTACTGGTGTAGAAAAAAGTACTACATATAATTTACCATCACTCATTTTCATCCATGTAGCCACATGCTCTTTCTGTGTACCATCAGGCTCATTTATAATATATCTGTGAATTAGAACAGATCTATTATTTAATGTTGAAGAAGCTTCCTGAATTCTAATATAATTACCATATTGTGTTAATCCTTGATTATTAGTATTATATGCTTGTTGTAAATCATTCCCTAATTCTGGAGGTACTTGTTGTATTACAACTGATGTATTAGCATCCTTTGGATTTGCTACTGCCGCTATTGATCCTTCAGATACACTATTTGCTTCTGACCACCCCTCAGGATAAATAAAAGTTACACCATTTTTTTCATAAGTTTCTCCTGAAGTCATTATAGGTCCTAAAAGTCCACCATAATATATGGCGACACAGACAAGTACTAATAAAATAATTGTTATTATTGTTTTAACCCATTTCATAATATATACTCCCTATAATCTAAATCATGTAGTAGTATTACTTGAAGATGTACTAGATTTAGATGTGGTTTTACTACTTGAATTAGTTGCTTTCTTAGTATTTTTCTTATTAACAACTTTTGAAGTGTTTATCTTCTGATATTTTTGGACTGTATTCTTTTGTAGAGTAGTATTATTACTCTGTGTGGCATTAATAGAAGTAACAGTATCATTAGCACTGAATGCTGAATCAGATACGGTTATGTTAATACCTGTTTCATTTTCTACTGTGTGTAATGCAGATATTCCTGCAAAAATTCCAATACCAAATGCTAATAATACAAATAATACTAATAAAATTCTTTTAGTACTTTTACTAAAGATTTGTTTACTGCTGATTTCTGAGAATTCCTCATTTTTAACTGAGGAATATCCATCCACAAAATCATCATATAATTCTTCTTTTTTATTTCTAGATTCTTCAATTTTTGATGATTTAAAACCTTTTGCTTCTTGAAGTTTACTTACAGCTTCCATATTACCCAATTTACGTTCATATCTTATTCTTAATGTATCATATTCATCTAAAGAAAGATTACCTTTATTTTTTTGCTCTTCCAAATATTTTAATTTCTTTTCAATATTATGTCGAGAGTTACTTCGAACTATTTTAATGCCCCCTCAACAGTTTTATAAGAACCTAATAATTTAAACATCTTAACTTTCTTTTTAATTATAGTTAATGTTTTACTTATATTAGAATCTAAACGATGACCTTCCATATCAATAAAAAATAAATATTTTCCCATACCTTGTTTTGAAGGCCTAGATTCAATTTTTGTAAGATTTATATTTTCCTTAACAAATTCATATAAAATCTCACATAATCCTCCAGGCTTATCTCCATTTAATGAAATTATAATCGATGTTTTATCATGTCCTGTTGACTCTTTTTGGTCATGATTTGCCAATATTACAAAACGTGTAACATTATTTGGATAATCTTGAATATTTTCATCTAATATTTCAAGATCATATTTCTTAGATAAAATTTCATTTCCAATTACTGCAGCAGTAGCTATTTCAGTAACATATCTTGCAGCATTTGCTGTACTTGACATTGTATGAACTTGTTTACCAAGCTTATTAATATAATGTCTACACTGTGCTATTGGTTGTTGATGAGAACATATGACAGATATATCCTTAAGAGTTTTACCCTTTTGTACTAGAAGATCATGATTAATAGGTAATTCTAACTCTCCTTTAATCTTTATATTAAAATATACTAGTGCATCTAATGTTACAAGTACTGAACCCTCAGTTGAATTTTCAATAGGTACTATTGCTTCATCAATTTCATTTTTTTCTAAAGATTCGAATATATTAAGTATATTTGGATACGGAATAATCTCCATATTATCCTCAACAATAGATAATGCTGCTTGTTGTGAAAATGTTCCTTCAGGACCAAGATATCCAACTTGTTTATTTTTATTCATTAATTATTATTTATGTAAAGGTTAATTAATTAAGTAATGCTTTTTACATAGTACTTGAGTGTCATTTTAAAAAGAGTAAATAATAATTTAGATATAATTTCTAAAAAAAATAAGAAGTATTAAAAGAAAAAGAAGAGAAAAAATTAGTAATTTCCTCTTTTTCTACTGTGATCATAGACATAACGTAAAATATCAGATTTTGAAACAATACCTTGAACTTTATTTTTATCATCAGATACAGGCATTCCACTAAATTCTTTTGAAACCATTATATTTGCCACTTGAGCTATTGTTGCATCTTTTGTAGTTGTTTCAATTGTTTGAGACATTACTTCCTGAACAAATAAGTTTCTTATTTGTGTATGCTGATATTTTTCAGGTACTCTTTCTTTAAATTCAACAATTGTTTTAGCCATATCCTTAGCTGTAATTATACCCATTATTAATCCAGAGTTAACTACAACAAGTCTTGCCACATCATTGTCAATCATTAATCTTCTTGCATGTACTAATCTGTCATCAGGACTTACTGTGATAACACGATTTGTCATGATATCTTTTATAGGAGTTTCATCATATGGTTTTGTATCCACATTCCTTAAAAAGTCTGTTTTTGTCACCATACCTACTATATCATTGTCATCAATAATAGGTATTCCACCAATATGATTATCAACCATTAATTTGAGTATTTTAACTTTTGAATCAGAAGGTGCCCCAGTTATAACATCACCAGTCATGATTGTAGAAATTCTCATATGAGATAGAGGAACTTCTTCATATTTTGCTGAAGCTATTTTTGTAGCAATATCTTTTTCAGTTACAATTCCTACTAATTCATTTGTTTTTGAAGATATGGCAGGTAATCTTGAAATTTTATGTTTTCTCATTAGTTTTAAAGCGTCTGAAACTGTTTGATCTTTACGAACTGTTACTATGTCTTTAGCCATTACTTTATCAATTGTCATAAGTAATCAACTCCTAAGTTTTTTTAAATTATGTTAATAACTATTTATTATTTAAATATAAATAGCTTGTTCTTATATACAATAAAAAAAAGAAAAAAAATTAATTCTTTTTTTATTAACCTATTGCACAACTGCTTTTATTAGATCACGAATTGTTACTATTCCTATTATTTTTCCAGAATCTTCATCTACTACAGGTAACCCACGAATATTTGATTCAAACATTAAATCTGCAACATAACCTAATTTATCATATTTAGATACTGTAATTACATCCTTAATCATTAATTGATCAGCTGTTACTTTAACAACATCTTCTCCTTCATTAGAGAATAATTTTGCAAATAATTTATGGTCACCTATGTATTTAAGTATGTCTGATGCTGTAACAAATCCTAATAATTTTTCTTCTTTTGATTGAGACTCCTGATCTTCCCCTACTATTGGAACTCTCCTTAATGAGTTTCTTACCATTATTTTTGCAATACCTTCTATTGGAGTTCCAGGTGTTGTTGTTATAACATTAGTTGCCATGATATCCTGTACTTCTAAATCAGCACATAGTTTACCTAATTTTTTAACAATATCTCCTTCTGTTACTATTCCAACTATTTTTTCATCATTATTTATTATTGGAAGTCCACCAATTCCTTCTTCAAGCATTAGTGTTGTTGTATCAACAATAGTATCAGTGTTTGTCATTGTTTTTACACCTACTGTCATGATTTCTTTAATAGGTGCATTTATTGCAGATAAGAAGTTACCTTTATGTTTATCTGTAATAATGTTGTATTTTTTTCCTCCACCAAAGAAGTCAAGAATATCCATTGTTGTTACTATACCTAATAACTTTCCAGAACCAGGGTCTGTAATTGGTATTCTTCTAAAGTCATTTTTACTCATTAGATTTGCTATTTCAATTATGGATGAACTTTGTGGTGCTGTTACAACATCTTTAGCTGCTATGTCCATTATGTCTCCATCTGTTTCTGCTTTTTTAGTTTGTAAATCTAAGTTATCATAACTTTCTATTTTGTTTATAAGTTTATTTTTCATATAAATACCTCACTGTATTGTTTAATTTGTTATCTTATTAATTAATCCATTTCTTCTTCTGATTCATTATCTATACAATCAGGGCATAGATATCCCCCATCAATGTCCCGTAATCGATCATAAACACCACATTTTTCACAAACACCCTCACTTAGATGTTCATCATAATCATTAGAGTATACATCATCAGAATAAAGTCCATTCAGATTTTTTTCTTCAATAAACAGCTCTATTAATTCAGGAGATACTCTCACAATGTCTGTTAGTGTTAATATACCCTTTAAAACATCACCTTCTATTACTAAAAGAACTTTACAATTATTTTTTATCATTGCAGAGGATGCTTCAATTAGAGAAGTATCTAATCCTACACTAACATATTTCTCCATAACCATGTCTGCAGTAATATCTTGTGGTGAAATATTTTTAGATACAACTTTTGAAATAATACCATTACTTGTAACTATTCCCTCTACCACTTGATCTTCTATAACCACGGAACTAATATCATGTTTAGTCATAATAGTTGCTATATCAGATATTGATGAACTGCTGGTTGCTGTTATAACATTGTAGGTCATAGCATCTTTAATACCTATGTTATGTTTTGTTTTTAATTCCATGTTAATCACTCCAGATTTTTTATTAAAAAGTTAATAACATAATTAATAGTATAACCTTACTTATATTATAATATTTATTTAATTTTCATATTTTCATACATAAAAATTAGAAAAATAAAATTTATTTATAAATATTTCATTAAAAATAGAAAGTTAAAAAAAAATATAGTTATAGTAATAATAAATACTATGAGAAATAAAAATAAAATTGAAAATT
>NZ_MAIF01000149.1:0-9706 GCF_001729395.1 Methanosphaera sp. A6
ATGATAACAATAAATTATCAAGTGATATAATAAAAGAAAAACTAGGAATACCAAAACATTATGAAGTAGAAGCAATACTTTCTCTTGGAATTTCCAAAACAACATTACCACCACAAGAATGGGAAAAAACAGAAAAAAATAAAGTTCATAAAGAAAAATATTAATTAATCTTTAGAAATCTGACTCTATGGCTTTAATTAAATTGTATATTGTTTTATTAACAGTAACATCAACATCATATTTTTTACCAAGATATATTATATATCCTGTTAATGAATCAATTTCTGTTTTCTGTTTTCTAGATATGTCTTGTAAAGTGGATGACTGATGATTATAAGTATCTGGAACTAATTTTTCATAAAATAATTCTTTATACTCTTTAGCACTATGCCAACTAATATTATATCCGGCTTTTTTTATTACATTAAAAATTTCATCAATTAATCTATTCATAATATTAACTGAATAATTACTTTCAGTTAATTTACCATAATTCACTCCAAGTATTGCACCTAATGGATTTAAAGTACAATTATACAACATTTTAGCCCAAAGATACTCTTCAACATTATCAGTTATATTAGCTGGAATTCCTGAATCATTAATTAGATTTGCTATAGGTTTTAATTCTGAAACATCACAGCCTTGAAGTGAACCCAGCAGTATTGGTGCTGTATGTACTGTAACTTCACTAATATTTCTTTTAGGTCGTCTAAATCCTGTTATTACACGTGCACAGAATACTTGTTGTTTTTGGAAGTATTTAAGATAGTCTTTATCATTTCCAAAACCATTCTGAAATATGATTATTTTAACATTATCTTTCAAAACATTTTTATTTTCATTTAATCTTTTACTTATCTGTTTATTTGCAGTTGTTTTGCTACATATAAATACATAATCAAAGGTATTTTCTGGAATATCCCCATAATCTGTGTAAACTCTATATTCATTTGTTTGACAAGTTATATGATTAAATATGCCTGTTCTTTCTATTGGATTTTCTTTTATTGATTTAGCTGTTTTTTCTCTTGCAAAAAAGGACACATCTTGTTTTTGTGATATTAATGATGCACCTAATGCTATACCAATTGATCCTGCACCTTCAATTAAAATATTCATTATATTACCTTCAATAATCTAAATACTATTTAATAGATCTGATTTTCTATATTATCTAATATATTATTAAAGATATTTATATAAATGTTTTAAAAAATATAAAAAAAGAGAATAAGAGACGTTAATAAAAAAAATGTTATTTTTTATTCTTTTATTGATACTACTGGTTTAATTAAGTCTCTTGGTTTATCTTTCATTAACATCAATGCATCTTCTACTTTTTCAAGTCCTTTGAATCTGTGAGTTATAAGTAATTCTGGTTTTATACGACCATATTCTACAAGACTTGCAAGACGTTCCATTCTTACTCTTCCTCCAGGACATAAACCAGTATTTATGTCAATATTTGCCATTCCACATCCCCAAGCTTCTCTTGGTAGAGGTACAACATCTGCTCCACTTAAGTAGTTAATATTTGAGATTTTTGATCCAGCTTTTGCCATTTTTACTGCTTGAGGCCATGTATCCATATTTCCTCCTGCAATAATTACTGCATCTACTCCTGCTCCATCTGTAGCATCTCTTATTTGTTCATCAATAGGACCTTCTTTGTAGTTAATAATATCTGTTGCCCCATATTTTTTAGCTACATCTACACAGTTAGGTCTAGTACCTACTGCAAATAATCTGGATGCTCCAAGTATTGCTGCTCCTGCTACTGCACTAAGACCTACTGGTCCAATTCCAATTACTGCTACTGTTGAACCTACTTTTATTTTTGCATTTTCTGCTCCCATTATTCCTGTTGAGAACATATCTGAAAGCATTGCAGCTGTTTCTGGTTCTATTGATTCTGGAAGTTTTGCAAGGTTTGCATCAGCCAAGTTCACATGGAAATATTCTCCAAATACTCCATCTTTGAAATTTGAAAATTTCCATCCACCGAGTGGTTCTGTTGTTTGTGAGGAATATCCTCTTTGTGCTGCTTCATCTTCCCAGTCTGGTGTTATTGCTGGTACTATTACTTTATCACCTGGTTTAAAATCTTTTACATCAGGTCCAACTTCATCTATTATTCCAACTGCTTCATGACCTAGAATCATATCTTTACGATCACCTATAGCTCCTTCCCATACTGTATGGATATCTGAAGTACATGGTGAGAGTGCTAATGGTTTTACTATTGCATCTCTTCTTCCACATTCTGGTTTTTCTTTTTCAACCCATCCAACTTCATTTAATCTTTTCATTGCAAATCCTGTGAATTTTGTCATATAGTCCACCTTTTTTTGAATTTATATATATTTTATAAACTTTTATCTAGTAATATTAGAACTTTTATGATTTTTTTTTTATTCATAAAGATTCACCGACAAAATCATGAATTTAATTGGAAAAATAGTTTTTCCATAGCTATTAGTTAGAGTTAACTTATCTTCAAAAAGTACTTTTGTCAGCGTATCAAAAATATTTTTTAAAAGTTCTTGCTTGATAATTTGTTCTATCTTATATATAAATCTATCATAATTAATAATAATAAACTATGATAAATCATTATGTTTTATTTTTTTATAATAAAAATAAAACTATAAAATAAGCCTAAAAAAATATAAAAAAAAAATAAAAGAATAAAAATGGAAATATAGTCTATTTTAGAAGGATTAAGTAATAAATATTATTTAAATAATTTTTTTTACAAAAAATTAACAACAACCCCCTGACTTATGAGAATATAAATGTTGATGTGAACTTTTTTTACGTGGAACATTTAATTGTTTTAATTTATCAAAAATCAATCCCAATATAATCTCTAAATTAAAAAAATCATAGAATATATTGGATTTCCTTAAGTTATCTAATTGTTGTTTTGCTTGTTTATTTTCATTATTTGTTAATACCCATTCAATATCTAACACCATATTTTTTATTAAATCCTCTTTAATATGTATTAATTCATGTTCAAATTCATGAGCCCTATCACGAATTTCATGGAATTTTTCTATATCCTCTTCTGTTAAATCATATAACTCCTCATATGTTATAAGGTTATTATATTGTGATAGTTGATTATACATATCACTAGATTCCATAATTTTTTTTTGAATATTTTCTGAAATAATATTGAAGATTTCTATTTTAGTTTTATTTGCTTCCTGAGCTAACATACATACCACTATTAGATTTTTTTTATTCTATGTTTATTATCTTCTAAATATTTAAATATTGTCTTTTAAAATTTTTTTTACTAAACATGATATAACTTAATAATAGAAAATAGAAAAAATAATATAATAGAATATAGGTTGAATAATTATATGAATAGTAAATCATTAACATTAAATAATTTAGGTATAATTGAGGAATTAAATTTTATTAGAAGTTATCATAAATACTTACTAGAATATTGTATAGAAAATGAAATATCTTATGATGGTAAGATTGCTGTAGCAATACTTAAATTAAATGAAGATATAGAAAGAATAGTATCTAATCCTGATGAAATTATAAGTCCAAGTGATATGAAATTACTTATTAAAATAGCAGAAGGTAGAGTATTTCTAGAAACTACAGAATTATCTCCAATTTACAATACAAAAAATACTCATGATATTCTTAGAATTCCACGTTATAAAATGTATCATATACTTGAAAGTCATGGATATTAACTATCCTATTATCTCCTTTAATTTTTCAGAATTTATGGATGTTGATATTCTATTTTGCATCCAATGATTACTACATCCTACATAATTAAGAATAACACATTGTGCTGGCATTCCTAATGATTTTGCCTTTAAACCACCATTAATTAAGTTTAATACACATGCAATTCCTATTATGGAAATTGTTTTTTTCTCATGTGTAGGTATATCTTTAAATAATTCAGATTCATGTTTTATTACATACACCTCTTTTTCTATATAGTTTTTTAGTTGGTTTACATTACAGTTATCACTACAACCTATACATTGTTGTCCATAGATTGTTTCTTGTGATAGGCATTTTTTATTTTTTATTTGCATACATTCAGGTAATAGTATGATGGTTTTTTCTCTTTTATCATACTCATTTCTGTATGCTCTATTCATTATTTCTGCTCCAAACATGTTCAGATGATATTCTACTTCTCTTCTTCCACAGAATATTAGATCTTCTTTGTTTTTATGTTTGTATAATTCTTGTTCTAAGTAATTATTTACATTATATGTGTATTTATGAAGTGTTTTATTTGTGATTGTTTTAAAGTAATCTGAGAAGTTAAGTACTTGTTTTAGTATTTTTTCTATTTCTGTTTTATTTTTTGTTTTAAGATATTCTTTAAAATAATTTAATTCCTTTAATTCAAAATAATATTCACCAGTAGCACTTAGATAATCAAATAATTTATCAATTGATGTTGTTGTAAAAGGAATTTCTTTTTTTGTATTTTTTGTTAGTTTTTCTGTGATAATATGACCTTTAATATAGTCTATATCTTCTTTTATTTGTGTATTGTTTCGTCTTATTTTTGCAAGTTTAATTAAAATATTTTTTGATGTATCATCTAGAGTGTATGCTTTTTGAATATATTCCATCCAATATATTCCTATGGATACTATATCTAGTATACATTCCATACCTGATTTTTGTATGTGTTGATTTACATATTCTACATAGTCATTTAGAAATTGAATGTAGTTATTTGAATTTTTGATTATTATGTTTGTTGTTTTTTCTATTTGGGTATTGTAATCATTATTTTCTATGTTATATGTTATGTTTTTCATTTATTGCACTGTCCATGTTTTTAAATATTTTTAGAGCATAGTCTTCTATTTGTTTAAATAGATAATCTAATTGCTCTTGTAGTTTATCTTCACTCATATATGTTGAATCTAAAACTATTAAGTCAAATCTTACTAGTGCATAGTAATAAAATTCTTCTGCTAACTTGTATGGTTCCATTTCATCTATATCTTCATTTTCTAATAATGTTTTGAATATATTTGTCCAAAATTTCAGTGGATTTGATATTATATGTTTTTTATAGAATTTTCTTACTTTTTCATTATGATATTTTTCTATGTTTATTATTCTCCATATTTTTATTATTTCCATGTTATTTAGTTGTTTTTTAAAGAGTTCTGAACCATAATGATATAATTGTTCTATATTATCTAGATTTTTTTTTAAGTCTGATGATTCAAGTGATGTTTCCTCAAGTATGTCTAGAAACTTTTTTAGTATTTTATCTAGTATGTCTTCCTTATTTTTATAGTGGTTGTATATTGAGCTTTCTTTTATTCCAACATCCCGTGCTATACTTCTTATAGATACATTATCATATCCTTTTTTTGATATTTTTTCTATTGATATTTGTAGGATTTTTTCTTTTGTATTTGTTTGTCTCATAATTATTACCTAACACTTGTTAGTTTAGTATTTATTAGTAGGAATATATAAAGCTAACGCTTGTTAGGATAATATATTGTATAAAAAAAATTATAAAAAAAGAAGAAGAAAACTTCCTTAAATTCCAAGAAGTGTTCTTCCAATAGGTATTGTTAAGTTTGCTTCAACATAAGCTGCAATCATAAGTAAAACAAACACAACAACCATAATAACAATACTATCTAAAATCATTTTAAGAGAAACTACCATGAATTTACTAAAAGAAATCTCTTTTCTTAAAGTTAAACCATTGAATAAATTCAATATAGCCTGTGTTACTTTAAAACCTGCACCTCCAGCCAACATGACAGCAGTTAATTCAAGAATTCCATGAGGTACTGTAAATGATAAGAAATATGAAATTGGTAATTGAGATCCTGTAAATCCAATTAATAATCCATTATAAATCAATAAATAAATATTTGGAATACTTAAACAAATACCACTTATAAACATTCTAAATGCAACTGAAAAGTTATTTATAAACAATGGGGTTGTTGCGAGTTCTACTGTACCACTTTGAACACCTTCCTGCATTCCCTGATATGCTGGTATTATTAATGATTGGAATACTGAAGGATAAAAGTATGAAAATAATGTGAATGTTACAAAAAATATTACTGATAATAAAAGATGATACTTTATTCTATGAAGAAAATTTATAATATGATCTGATTTAGATAAATTATGTTTTTCTTCATTAAATACACTAAAATCATGTTTATTTGTAAATATTTTTACTGTACAATCAATAATTGCTTGTGATAACTCTGTTACTAACACTATAAATGTATAACTTGGATTTACAAAGAACAATAAAATTGCAACTATTGTATATCCACAATATCCTTCTTTTACATGATTAGATAACATGAGATATGTTAATAGTAGTGATAATAATATTGTAAGAGGTACTTCAATAGTTATTATATCTGCCAGTTGTACTTGTGCTGTTAGAGCACATGCCACATAGATAAATACAGATAATATTGCAGCTGCAAAATATTTGTTAATATTAAAAATATTATTCTCTGCTTTTTGTTTTTCAATACTTTTTTCATTTACACTAACTTTTATATTATGAATATGATGATATATATTCTGAGTATCATCATATATAGGATTTTGATTTATATTAATTTTTATATTTTCCTTATCATCCATCCTATGCCTCCTAGTATAATTACTTTTTTATGTTTATAAATTAATCTATGTATAAAATTTGTACATATTAATAATATAATATATAATTAAATTAATATATTAAGTTTTTCATGTATAAGAATTGTACTAGTATTATATTTTCATTTTAAAATTTAATATAACATTAATTATAAAAATTAATAATAAGAAAAAACATAATTGGTGTAAAAAACATGAAAGTAACTGTATCATTATTTAATTCTAAAACAAAAGATGTGGCAATAGTAATTGATTTATTAAGAGCAAGCACGACAATAACAATAGCCTTAAATACATTCAATAAAGTAATACCAGTAAACACATCTAACGAAGCATTTGAACTAAAAAATAAATATAATGCACTACTTGCTGGAGAAGACAATCTTAAAACAATCGAAGGATTTGACATAACAAACTCACCAAAAGAAGTACAAAAACACGAAGGAGATGTACTTGTATTAAAAACAACAAATGGAACAAGAGTACTAGAAAATACAAAAAATAACAACAAAAATGTAACAGTACTAATTGGTACAGGCATCAATGCAAATGCAGTAGCTAAAAAAGCACTAGAAATAGCTACTGAGGAGATAGAAATTGTAATGGCAGGAAGACATGAAAAATTCAATATAGAAGATGCAACAGGTGCAGGTGTAATAGTTAAAGAAATAATTAAATCTGCAAAAGATCAAAACATACCACTAGAATTAGATGAAACTGCACTTGCATCAACAATACTTGCTAAAGATGAAAAACAAGTAAAAGAATTAATAGGAAATTCATGGGGCGCAACAAAACTTACTAAACTAGGATTAGAAGACGATGTTAAACTATGTCAATTAATTAATGAAATTAATGAAGTACCAATATACAAAAATAATGAAATAACAAAACTATAATATAGGAGAATACAATGGAACTTATAGATATTGGATTAAATCTAATGCATAAATCATATGATAAAGATAGAATTGATGTTATTAATGAAGCCAAAAAAGTAAATGTAACAAAAGCCATAATAACTGGAAGTAGTATTCAATCAAGTATTCAAGCTACAGAATATGCATTAAAATACCCTAACCTCTATGCAACATGTGGAGTACATCCCCATGATGCAAAAACATGTGATGAAAACACAATAGACACACTACATAAACTAGCAAAAAATGACTGTGTTGTTGCAATTGGTGAATGTGGTCTTGATTACAATAGAAACTACTCTCCCCAAAACATACAACGTAAATGGTTTGAAAAACAAGTAGAACTAGCAGAAAAATTAGATATGCCCCTATTTTTACATGACAGAGAATCCTATGATGATTTTGCAAAAATACTCAGAAAACACAAAAAAATGGCTAAACAATCAGTAGTTCATTGTTTTACTGGAACAAAATATGAAGCTGAAGATTACCTTGATTTAGGCTGTTATATTGGTATTACCGGATGGATCTGTGATGAACGTAGAAACAGTGACTTACTCAAAGCTATTAAAGTAATACCTCCAGAAAAATTAATGATAGAAACTGATGGTCCATTCTTACTTCCAAGAGATTTTGAAAAAAAACCTAAAAAAAATAGAAACGAACCAAAATATCTACCACATATCCTAAAAAGAATAGCAAAAGAAATGAATATAGAACCAGAAACACTAGCAAAAGAAGTTACACATAACACAAAAGAATTCTTTAGAATATAACAAAAAGAGGATAAAAGATTAAAATGGAAACTATCTACTGTGCAAACTGTGGACATAAAAACAATATTTCAACTGATACTTGTGAAAAATGTGGTGAAATTTTACACATATTTACCAATGCAAACAAGGAAATAAATTCTATTAATGAATTATTTACAGATATGCATCTATTTCAATTAAACAATAAAATATTAAGTTTAGATGCATATGAAACAATAATACAAAGTATTATAGAAGCTGGAAAAAATAGATTAACATATAAAGAATATAGGACACCTTTAGAGCAAATAAAAGCACTTGCTGAAGCATACTCCATACTAATATTTAAGAATGATAGAAAAAATTATGGAGAATATGCATTTAATGTTATATGTGTTGATGAATGTTTTGATGAAGCAATACAAATAGCAACAATACTTCATGAACTAACACACCATCTTTTTAACACCATACTTTGTTCTATAGTAATGTATGTATGGAATGTGAAAAAAACACCCATGTTAGATGCATTTATACAAACCATGACAACAATTCCCGAAGTTCTATTAATAAGTGAATATTGTGCAAGTAGTACTGAAAAAATATATTTACCAGAGGAATATGTGTCTTATTCATCATTTAATTCAATATGTGCAGACTTAAAATATGATAAAACTAAAATTATGAAATGTTTTATTATAGGAAAAGGAATACATAAAAGTATATGTCAAATATTTGATGCTATAATGGATAATCAACTAAAAGATGATATTAAAAATGAATTTAAAAAATATGATACAACACCTATAGGAAAACCAATCTGTATAAGTGATAACCAATCAACAAATAATATACTAAGAAATGTTTATATAATGAATCTCATAAACAACAGTTATAACCTAATAAACAATAAAGAAATATATCCTCTTCTTGAAAAAAATAAAAAATACTATGAAAAATCACAAATAAAAGGAGCCTATTACTAAGACTTTACTTTTTTATTATCAAGGGAAATTATTATATCAAAATTAATAGTTTCCACATTTTCTCCACCAATTGCACGTAGTAAATAATTAAATGATTCTTCTTCAGTAAATACGAGATAATTTTCATCTAATTCATTAAATCCTTCATGAAATATTTTTCTCATTAAGGATAAATCCATAGATAACTCTGTTAAAATATTCACCATGTGTAAAATACCTTCTTCTGTTATTGCAGATTGATGTTGTGTATGTGAGAAATCTGTATTTATATTAATAATAAATCTCTTAAATAATGTATGTACTAACTTATCCTTGTTATCATTTATTTCATAGAAATATGATTCTAAATCATATGTTGATAAAAATCTTG
>NZ_MAIF01000150.1:0-2291 GCF_001729395.1 Methanosphaera sp. A6
AAATATAATTTTTTTTAAAGTTTATCTTGTGTAAACTAAAAAATATAAATCATGTTTAATACATTATTATAATAAATGATGGAAAAATAAATATAATGGTAAAAAGGGAATTATATTTAAGTAAAATCAATAGGATGTTAGATATATGTCACAGGTTCCTATTCCAATTTAATAAAGGGTATAAATAGATCAATAATTTCTGGAAGATATATTCGTATAAATATGTATCCCTTTTTCATATAAGGAATTATTAACATACTTTAGTGATAAAAAGAAATCAGCACTTACACATGATGATGAAATAAAAATTTTCAATAATTACTTAAATTATGGTGGGTTTCCAGGACTTTTAGCTTATGATTATCCTGATAAGAAAATAACCTATCTAACAGATATTTATAATTCAATAATGTTAAAAGATGTTATAGATATTGAAAAAATATCATCAGTTATATTATTTGAGAGATTAATGGAATTTATAGTATGTAATATTGGAAAAATATTCTTTGCAAATTCAATAGCAAAATATCTTAAATTAGAAAAATATAATATTTCAACATCAACTGTACTAAATTATAAAGTATGCTATGAATTCATTACTTTTATATCAGACAAAAAGAGAAGATCTTATTGGAAAAAAAATACTTAAGGTGTCTGAAAAATATTACATAGTAGATCCTGGATTTTATTATTTATTTAATGATGAGAATAAAAGAGATTTGGGCTATTTACTTGAAAATATAGTTTATTTAGAACTTAGAAGACATGGATATAAAGTAACAATTGGTAAATTATATGACATTGAAGTGGATTTTGTATGTAAAAAACCTGGAAAAACTACATATATTCAAGTAGCACAATCAATAATGGATCCTAATACAAGAGATAGAGAAATTACCTTTTTATCCATTATATCATTACATCCCTTACTTTTCATCTAAATATAATTCATCATCTGCAACATCTTTATCATCATTAAAAAAATTACTTATACACTTCTTAAGATCGTATTTATAATCAACTATAGATAGTGTTATAAGACATGAAGCTATAATAACTCCTAAAAAAGTATCTCCATTATGTATATAAATAGTTCCAAGTCCACAACCTGCTAAAAACCATATATAATCATCAGTTGTTTTAGAATCACATATAGAAGTAACTATTCCAATACTGATAACACCTAATCCTAATAGAATTCCAGATAGAAAATACTTAACAAAATAAAAACCTAAAACCATTACTATACCAAAAGTTATGAAAAAGAAACCTGTATCATAGTATTTATAATCAAGATATCCCCAAAGAGTAACCACCCCTCCAAAAATGATTCCACTTAATATATCACCATTTAATATTAGGATACTTCCACCTATAATACCAAATAACATAAATACACAACTATATGCTTGAAGTTTATTCATTATGCATTATCCTCCATTACATTTGTACCATAAACAAGGAAGCCTTCAGCTCCCCATGAAATTAGTTTTCCTTTACCATACTCAAAACATCTTCCTCCAAAAGTATCATAATTATTTCTATTTAATGAAGTTTTAAATACTGTTTCAGCTGTTTCTTTCTTTGTTGTATAACTTGCTATCTTTACTACATCTTTTGCTAATGAAGCTTCATTACATCCTGTCAGTGCTAACGAAACGGATAAAGCTCCTTGTAAAAATTTATAAGGATCTGTCAAATCATTTATTGAATTTATTCCCCCTGCATGAAAACATGCAGCAGCTCCTCCCAAAATTCTTCCCTTTTTTAAAATTTATAAAATTAACTCCTTAACTTCTTTTAAAAAAATGAATTTTAATAAAAAAAGAGATAATAATAAATCTATAAAACATAACTTAAAAATATTTTGAATAGTATTCAAATAGGCTTTGTCTAAAACTTTGTTGTTTTTGGGAATCTTTGAATTATTCCTAAACCATTTTTGTATTCTATGGTTTATTTTTATTTCTATTCCTCGTTTTATTCTTTCTTTTCTTTTATCTGCTTTAGGGTATGTTATTCTGAAGTAATTTTCTATCTTATTTGTTGTTTTTTCTATTTTTGCATCTTCTTCCCATTGTTTGAATGTTTTAAGGTGGGAAATAGTATTTCTTTTATAAATATAAATATATCATTATTGTATCTTGTTTTTTCATATTTTTTTTCTTCATTTTCGAGGGTGTGTAACAATTATTTTGCTATGTTAATTGTATATATTTTTATTAGTTTTATAATACAAACTATGGATAAATATGTAATACTTATGAATATAATAACAACAAAATCTTGTT
>NZ_MAIF01000151.1:0-7745 GCF_001729395.1 Methanosphaera sp. A6
GCATCTGTAGGTGCAGTAGTAGAAGAACCAGGTATGTTTGCACAAGGTTTAGTATTTACAGCTATTCCTGAAACTCAGGCTATCTATGGTTTCCTTATCGCTATCTTATTATTAGTATTCGGTGGAATACTTGGAGCATAAGTTTAAAAAATAATGAAGGCATTATGCCTTTAAACAAATATTTTTTGGAGGAACATAGATGAGCGTTGGAGCAGATAAAATAATATCAAATATAAAAGCAGATGCTCAAGCAAAAGCTGATGAAATTATCTCCAAAGCTAAAGCTGAAAGTGAAAAAATAATTGCTGACGGTGAAGCTAAAGCTCAAATCGAAAAAGAACAAATTCTTGACTCTGCAAATAAACAAGCTGATATGAAATATCAACAAATTATTTCAGAAGCAAAAGTTAATTCCAGAAGAAAAGAATTAGAAGCTCGTGAAGAGTTAATAGAAAAAGCTTTTAGAATAGCATCAGAAAAAATTGAAAAACTAGCATCTGAAAATTCCGCAAATTATGTGGAATCTTTAAAAGTAATGATTAAAGATGCTTCTATACAAGTAGGAAGTACACAACTCGAAATTCTTGTAAGAGAAGACGATGTTGAAAATGTAAAATCTATGATTGATGAAGTATCTGAATATGTTACAAAAGAAACTGGAAATGAAACTTCCTTTGTCATAGGAGAACCAATAGATATCATTGGTGGAGCAGTTGTAAAAACTGTAGATGGCGATGTTGAAGTAAAAAACACTATTGAAGCTCGTATGCTTCGTTATAGAAAACATCTAAGATCAGAGGTTGCTAAAAAACTATTTAGATAGTTACTGGAGGAGAATTAAATGGAAGAAAGCATTACAGGATTGATAACATCTTTCGGATTCTCTTCTCCTGAGGCATTCATTGCATTATTAGTTGTGGTACTAGCTGTAATAGGTGCAGTAATTGTAGTAATAACATTTAGACCGTTAATGGAATATTATCCATATACTTATCCAAATGCAAGAGTAAGAGCAAAAATTGGTAAAATCTTAAATGAAAAACAAATCGCAGAGTTAGCTGAATCTGAAAGCCTTGAAGAAGTACAAAACTTCTTAAGAGGACATAAAGACTATGCAAAATTCGTTGATAAATATCCAATAGAACAAGCATTAGATGCAAACTTAGCTGAATCATATGATTTATTAGCAAGAATTGCACCTGGTGATTTAAAACCAACATTTGATTTAATGTTAGATCAATGGGATATTAAAAACATAAAAAGTGTTTTAATTGCAAGAGAAGCAAAATTAAACGAAGAAGAAACTCGTGAATTATTAGTACCTTATGGTGAACTTAAAGATGATCAAGATAAATTAATTGAAGCAGATTCTGTTCAAGATTTAATTGTTGCATTGGAAGGAACACCTTATGCTAAAATACTTGAAGAAGCATTACCTGATTACAATGAAAATAAAACCTTATTAACATTAGAATCAGCATTGGATAATTACTATTATGAAAGATTATTAGTAAAATCATCAAGTCAAGCAGATGATAACACAAGAATGTTACACAGTTACATAGGAACTAAAGTAGATATTGCAAATATAAAAATTATATTAAGAGCAAAAGCTGACAATCTCACATATGATCAAATTAAACCATATGTTATAGACAATGGATATCAATTACGTGGATGGAAATTAAAAGAATTTATGGAATCTGAAGATATGAACTCTTTATTAAGTAGTATTGAAAGTTCTGAATATGGAAGCATTGTAGCAGATCATATTCCTGAATACAACTCTACAAAATCTATCACAGTATTTGATGAAGCATTAGATTCATATGAAAGAAATATGGCAAAAAATATCTTTAGGAAAAAACCATTTGGTGTAGGTCCTATTGTAGGTTTCATGAATAAAAAAGAAATCGAAATTAAAAATCTTAAAATTATTGCAAGAAGTAAAAGAGGATCTTCAATACCAAGTTCTGAAATTAAGGAGATGTTATTATGAAAAATGATATAGCTATAATGGCAGATCCAGATACTGTAACTGGTTTTATGTTAGGTGGAATCAAAAGTGGTTTCCCTGTACATAACAAAGAAGAAGCAAAAACTACTTTAAAACAATTAGTTGATGATGAATATTCAATCATTATCACTACTGAAAAAATTGGGGATGAACTTAGAGACGATATTACAAAATATACCGGATCTAAAGCATTACCAATGATAATTGAAGTACCAGATAAGTCAGGCTCACACAAACGTGAAACTGACCCAATGAATGACCTTATCAAAAGAGTTATTGGGGTTGAGATGGTAAAATGATCACAGGAAATATTATTAAAATTGCAGGTCCGGTTATTATCGGTGATGGTATGCGAGGTACCCAAATACACGAAATGGTACGTGTAGGTGATATCGGACTCATAGGTGAAATAATTGAACTTGAAGGCGACACAGCTACAGTTCAAGTTTACGAAGAAACTGCTGGTATTAAACCAGGAGAAAAAATTGAAAGTACTGGTGGTCCACTCTCAGTAGAATTAGGTCCAGGTATACTTAAATCAATTTATGATGGAATTCAAAGACCATTAGATGAAATTAAAAGTGTATCAGGAGATTTCATTCCTAGAGGGATCGATGTACCAGCATTAGATAAAGTAAAAGAATGGGAATTTAAACCTACAGCAAGTGTAGGAGACAAAGTTAATGGTGGAGACATTATAGGAACAGTTGATGAAACAAGTGCTATTGTTCACAAAATTATGATACCACCAAAAATGTCAGGTACAATTAAATCAATTGTAAGTCAAGGAAAATACAATGTAACAGAAGATATTGCTGAAGTTGAAACTGAAAATGGTATAGAAACAGTTCAAATGATGCAAGTATGGCCTGTTCGTGTAGGTAGACCTTACACTAACAAATTAGATCCAGATGTACCTCTTATAACTGGTCAAAGAGCACAAGATACATTTTTCTGTGTTGCTAAAGGTGGAACATCAGCTATGCCAGGACCATTTGGTTCAGGTAAAACAGTTACACAGCAACAATTAGCAAAATGGGCAGATGCTGATATTGTAGTATATATTGGATGTGGAGAACGTGGTAACGAAATGACAGAAGTACTTACTGAGTTCCCAGAACTTGAAGATCCAAAAACTGGAAATCCTTTAATGGACAGAACAGTTCTTATTGCAAACACATCAAACATGCCTGTAGCAGCTAGGGAAGCTTGTGTATATACAGGAATTACAATTGCTGAATACTTCAGAGATATGGGTTATGATGTAGCTCTTATGGCAGACAGTACTTCAAGATGGGCAGAAGCTATGAGGGAACTTTCTGGACGTCTTGAAGAAATGCCTGGGGAAGAAGGTTATCCTGCTTACCTAGCTTCAAGATTAGCACAGTTCTATGAACGTGCAGGAAGAGTAACCACAATAGGATCTCACAAAGCAGAAGCATCTGTAACAGTAGTTGGAGCAGTATCACCTCCTGGTGGGGACTTATCTGAACCTGTAACTCAAAACACTTTACGTATTGCAAAAGTATTTTGGGCATTAGATGCATCACTTGCAGATAGACGTCACTTCCCATCTATTAACTGGTTGAACAGTTACTCACTTTATGTTGATAGTATAACAAATTGGTGGAACTCACAAATCGGTTCAGATTGGAGAGATTTAAGAAACACAGCAATGGCTCTTTTACAGAAAGAATCAGAACTTAATGAAATTGTACAATTAGTAGGTCCTGATGCATTACCTCAAAAAGACCGTGTAACATTAGAATCTGCTCGTATGTTAAGAGAAGACTTCCTTCAACAAAACGCATTCGATGATACAGATACATACTGTTCACCAAGTAAACAATACAACATGCTTAAAACAATCTTACTTTACAACACAACAGCTCAATCTGCATTAGCTGATGGTGCTGACATTAACAAACTTGTAAACTTAGATGTAAGAGTAGATCTTGGTAAAATGAAATACATCCCAGAGGATGAATTTGAAGCAAAAGTTGAAGACATAAGAAACCGTATAACTAAAGAATGTAATGAGGCAGGACAATGAATGATGTAGATATTAAAACAAGAGAATATACTACAGTATCTGAAGTTGCAGGACCTTTAATGGTTGTTCAAGGCGTAGAAGGAGCAGCATACAATGAAATTGTAGAAATTGAAACTCCTGCTGGTGAAAACAGAACTGGACAAGTTCTTGAAGTAAAAGAAGATATTGCAGTTGTTCAAGTATTTGAAGGTACAAGTGACCTTAACACAGAATCAACAAAAGTTCGTTTCACTGGAGAAACCGCAAAAATCGGTTTATCAACAGATATGCTTGGAAGAATTTTCAATGGTATAGGTAAACCTATTGATGGTGGACCTGATATTATACCAGATCAAGAATTAGATGTAAATGGTTCTCCAATGAACCCTTCTGCAAGAGAATTCCCTGCAGAATTTATTCAAACTGGTATATCCACAATAGATGGTATGAACACTCTTGTACGTGGACAAAAATTACCTATCTTCTCAGGTTCTGGTTTACCACACAACGAACTTGCAGCACAAATTGCAAGACAAGCAAAAGTAATTGCAGAAGACAGTGAGTTTGCTGTAATATTTGGTGCTATGGGTATTACTCACGAAGAAGCAAACTTCTTCATGAATGAGTTTGAACAAACTGGTGCTCTTGAAAGAGTAACAGTATTCATGAACTTAGCAGACGATCCTGCTATTGAAAGAATTATGACCCCTAAAATGGCATTAACAACAGCTGAATATCTTGCATTTGAAAAAGGTATGCACGTATTAGTAATTCTTACTGATATTACAAACTATTGTGAAGCATTAAGGGAAATATCTTCAGCACGTAACGAAGTACCTGGTCGTAGAGGTTACCCTGGTTACATGTACACTGACTTAGCAGGTATGTATGAACGTGCAGGACGTATTAATGGTAAAGAAGGTTCTATTACACAGATGCCTATTCTTGTAATGCCACAGGATGATATTACTCACCCTATTCCTGATTTAACAGGATATATTACAGAAGGACAAGTTGTACTTAGTCGTGAATTAGATAGGACTGGTATTTACCCACCAGTAGATGTATTACCATCATTATCCAGATTAATGAGTGGAGGTATTGGTGAAGGACGTACTCGTGAAGATCACAGTGGAGTTTCAGACCAATTATATGCTGCATATGCAGAAGGTCGTGACTTACGTGATTTAACAGCAGTAGTTGGGGAAGAAGCTTTAACAGATCGTGATAGAAAATTCTTAAAATTTGCTGATGAATTTGAAGATAAATTTATTAGACAAAGTAAAGATGAAGACAGATCTATTCAAGAAACTCTTGATTTAGGTTGGAAATTATTATCTATCTTACCTAAAACTGAACTTAAACGTGTTAAAGATCAATACGTTGAACAATACTTACCACAAAGTGAAACAGAAGAATAATTTCTTTTATTCTTTTATTTCTATGGTAAATTGTATAAGTGAAGGAGGCTAGATAATGGCAAATGAAAAATTGGATGGAATTAATCCAACACGTAATGAACTTCTTAATCTAAAAGACAGAGCTAAACTGTCTATAAAAGGTCATAGTCTTCTTAAAGAAAAAAGAGATGCTCTTATTAAGGAGTTTTTCGAAATTTTAGATCGTGTTCAAGGTTCAAGAGATGAAGTTGAAAAAAAATTAGCAATAGCTTACTCTGAACTAAACAAAGCTCAAATAGACATGGGAGACATGGCAGTAAAAAGAGCAGCTTTATCTGTTAGAGAATCAATTGAACTCGATATAAGTTCTAGAAGTATTATGGGTGTTTCTGTCCCTGTTGTAAAAAGCAGAGCTACACATAATGATGTACTTAGCAGAGGTTATGGTTTTGCTGGAACTTCAGCTAACTTGGATGTCGCAGCTAAAGAGTTTGAAGAATCTATTAAGATTATTATTGAACTTGGTGAGATTGAAAAAACCATTATAATGTTAGCTAGAGAAGTAGAAGCAACTAAAAGAAGAGTAAATGCTTTAGAGCATGTAATTATTCCTCGTATTAAAAACACTATTTCATTTATTGAAATGCGTTTGGAGGAAATGGAAAGGGAAAGCTTCGCACAACTTAAGGTAATTAAGAAAAATATCGACGAAAGAGAATAAGTATTATGGATTTATTTTCCATGATAATTCTTTTTTTATCCTTTCCACTTTTTATATTAACTATTTTTTTTATTTAATTTTTAAATAAAATACTTATTTTACTTTTAACATAAATTATTTTATTATTAAAAAAGTATGAGGGTTGTGTTGTTATTACTAAAATATTAATTATTGGTTCTAATACGCGGTCAATTTCAAGGTCATTTAAATTGTTAGGTTATACAGTTTATGCTACTAGTTTTTATGATGTTACTGATGCATATGAATTTGTAGATAAGTTACTAGTTCCAAGTGATATTAATGATTTTAGTTTAAAATCTTTAGAGGATATTGCACTTGATTATGTGGATGATGTAGATTATATAATTTTTACTAGTGATGTTGATACTACACGTTTTCCAAAGAGTAAGGTTATTGGTAATTATAATACTGATTTAGTTAATAATAAATTTAAGTTATATAAATTTTTACATAAGAATTTTCTTTTACCTAAAACATATAAATTAAATGATATGGATGAAGCCCAGGAAATTGTTTTAAATAATCCTAATAAGAAGTATGTTATTAAACCTGTTTATGGTACTGGTGGCTTGAATATTCATTGGTTTAGTAGGGATGTTTATGTTGATGATGAATTTTTACTTCAAGAGTATGTTTATGGTGATAGTGTTAGTAGTTCTTTTCTATCATATCCTAATCATGAAATTGAATTTATTACATCTTCTGAACAGATTATTGGTTCAAAAATGTTAGGAGCACGTGATTTTACCTATTGTGGTAATATTACTCCCTATATTAATTCTAGTTCTAAGATAAAAAATATTTCTGCAAAGATATCTCGTATGTGTAAGTTGGTTGGATCTAATGGTATTGATTTTGTTGTAGATAATAATAAGGTTTATGTCTTAGAGGTTAATCCTAGAATTCAAGGTTCTTTTGAGTGTGTTGAGCGAAGTTTTAATATGAATCTTGCAAAGGCCCACATGGATATTTATAATAACATTCCAGTAAACATACCTAAGGTTAAACAGTTCTGTGTTAAATTAATTGCATATGCTAGAAATAATGGCATGTGTAATTTAGAAAATATACCTTATGTTTATGATAAATCTGATTGTAGTTATATTTTTAGAAAAGGAGAACCTATTGCAACTATTATAGTTAGTGATAGAATTTTGGAAAATGCTATGAGTAAGGCTGAAAGAATTCGAAAATCTGTTTATAATTCTTTCATATAATTTTTTTTTAGAAAAAGAGTTAAAAATAAATTTAAAAGAAAAATTTTTATTAAATTATTCCATATTGTATAAGAATAAACATTATTACACCAAATGCCATGAGGAAGGGAATAATTATTAAAACTTTTGTATATATTTTAAATAACTTTAGTTTTTTCTCTGGATTTTGTTTAAAATATTCTTTTAATGGATCTTCATAAGGCATAGTTTTATACTCCCTTATATTTATTATGTAATATATGTTATATTAAGTAATTTATAATATCAAATAATTTTCTTTAAAAATAGTTTTTTTTAGATATAATAGTAGTCCCGAGCGGAGTCGAACCGCTGTCAC
>NZ_MAIF01000152.1:0-25555 GCF_001729395.1 Methanosphaera sp. A6
AAATTAGGTAGAAACATTTTTTTTAAAGAATTAATTTTCTTATTAATGATTATTTTTTGATGATTGTATTTTTTATGCATAAACAAGAAGTAGGTATAGATGATATTAAAACACTATATGAAACTGAAGATGTTTTATTTGAACAAACAATACTAAAATCTGATTATTTAATTTATAGTCTATGTTATGTTCCAAAACTAGATTGTTATGATATTGTAATTGAAAACTATTGTTTAGGAAAACTAGTTATATTTGAGTCACGAAAGTATATATCAGACACAACAAAAAAGTACTTTAATCTATATAAAGGTGATGATTTCACTGATTTTCATAAAAGAGAATATAAATGTCTTTCACATATCATAGAATATAAATAACTTTAGGAGTATCTATGTCAATAAAACAAATATTACTTACTTCATTAATATCCATTATACTATTTATTATACTTGAAATAATAATACTACTCTGGTTATATAGTATAGGTGTGTTACATATCATATGCTATATAATTCTTGGAAGTAGTTTAAGTGGCGGTATGGGTTTTCCTGGTATGCTAGGATTAGGTAGTATGTATATATAATTAACTTCTTATTTTTTTTATTGTTTTTTTCAATGTTTTATATATAAAACATGTAAAACAATTGTTTTATACTATATTTTTAAACAGCTTTATCTATGAGTATATACATAAATAAAGCTATTTTAATGTAAAACAATATAAAACATAGGTATGTGTTTTCTAGTGATTATTTACAAAACAATAATTATCATGTTTTATCAATGATTTATATGTAAAACAATGTAAAACAATTGTTTTATACTGTAAATGAAATATCCTTTAAAATCATTTATATGCATAAAATAAAGAAAATTAATGTAAAACAATATAAAACAATAAATTCATTTTTAGAGTAATTATTAGTTTCAGATTAATTATTATATAAAACATATGATTTACATGTAAAACAATGTAAAACATGAAAATACCAAAAACATCTAATAAGCTATTATAGACTATTTTAACACGTAAAACATATAAAACAATGTAACACAATCTTTAAATAAATTAAGATATATAATATTTTAGTAAGAAATCCATAACATGACCAATTATAAAAATAATAGATGATTATATGAACATACTATTTTATTTAATGGATCATATTGGATATTTATAGAATAAAAAAAAATGTTTTTTTTTTAGTTGATAAAAATGGCAAAAACTGTTACAATAAGAGTTAAAGATGAAGAAGGTTGGAGTGCATTTCTTCAAAAATTAGAATCAGAACATGGAACATCCAAGGGACATATAGGTCCAACTATTGAACAATTTGCTAAAGATTATACTAACGATAATATATCAGATATAAATCCAAAGGAATATAACAGACTACTTATGGAAAATAAGTCATTAATTGAAGATAATAAAAATATTCAACAAGAATTAAATGACTATAAAAATTCAATTCAAGACAATGATAACAAATCAAAGGAACAATTACAACAACTAGAACATGAAAATAAAATCTTATCTGAAAAACTCATAAGTATCCAAACAAATCATGAAGATATGGAAGCAAGATATGAGAAAACATCCCATGAAAACAAGGATTATAATAATGAAATAACTAACCTTAAAAAACAGATAAGTAACCTAGAAAAGGAAAATAAAATTCTTGATACTGGTAATGCTAATTATGAAAAAACCATAAAACAATTACAACAACAAATAGATAATCTTAACACATCTATAGATAGATTAGAAAGTGAAAATACAAGACAGAAAAAGGAAATTACCACAAGTCGTAATGATTATAAACATTCAGTTGAAGTAAGTAACAAACTTCAAAGGGACTTAAATGGACTTCATGATGAGAAAAATAAGTTCATGTTTCTTGTAGGTCAAATACAGAGTATGTCTCTAATGGATCGTATGCTGAAAAAATATCCTAAAGAGGTACGAGAATTAAATCCATATAATGGTGAGAAATAGTAACTACTATTTTTTAAACTACTTTTTTTTATTAAAATATCACTAATATTAGATACATTGTGTATTTTATTATTTAAGAATTTTATTAAAACAACATATTTATAAAATAATATGTAAAACTCATACTTCCTATTAACTTAAAGATAAGATTATAGGTGATGTTTATTAAAAACATAACCTAAAACAATATACTTTTCATTTGTTTTGGAAATACAATTTTAAGTAATTTAATTAATTTTGTTGTTAGTGTTGGTGGAAGTTTAAATACTACTTTTAATACATCACGTTTTGATATATTTTTTAAATCTATAGTATTTGCTACACTTATTATTTTATTATATTCATCATCAGTAAATGAATAAACAATATCTCTTGCAGCAGGTAGTGTTTCTATTAAATTAAATGAAAGTTCACTGTATTTTTCATAGTATTCATGAAGTCTTTCTTTTGAATAATTTTCTTCTTTAATAGCCTTTGCTGCCACATCTCCAGCAGCCATACCACCAAGCATTCCTTCAATAATTCCTCCTCCTTCTATTGGATTTACTTGACCTGCAGCATCTCCACATATTAATAGATTATCATCGTATATTTTTTCAATAAGTCCATTTATAGGATCTCCACCTATATTCATTTCTATTGGTTGAGCATTCTTTGTGGCAGGACATTTTTCTATAAAATCCATTATATATTCATATGCTGTTTTATCAGTATTGCCTGTAACTCCAAGACCTACATTTGCAACACCATTTCCCTTTGGAAATATCCATGCATATCCTTTAAGAGCAACATCTTGTCCTAGGTAGAATTCTATTTTTTCATCATCATTATAATCTACATTACACATTTCAAATTGTGCACAGGACATCATGTTTTGTGGTGTTGTTGAATTAATTCCTAATTTTTTTGCCATTATTGATTCTGGTCCATCTGCACAGATTGCTATTTTTGCTTCTACTTCAATTGTGCCTTCAATTGAATCACATGATAGTATGAATCCATTTTCATTTCTTTTAATATCAGTTACTAATGTTTTTATCATTATCTTTGCACCAGCACGTGCTGCATCCATTGCCATGTGTTTATCAAATACTTTTCTCTCTAGTATAAATCCTTGTACTGGTACATCTTCTGATGTTACTGTAAAACTATTTCCATCTGGTGAGTGTAGTGTTGCACCATATATACGCTGTGCTATCCATCTTTCATCAGGTTCTATATTTAGCCATTTAAATCCTTCATCATACACACCTTCTGCACATCTTTTTGGAGTTCCAATTTCTGATTTCTTGTCTATTAAAACTACATTTGCCCCTCCTAGTGCTGCATGTTTTGCTGCCATAGATCCTGCAGGACCTGCTCCAATAACTACTACATCTGTTTTTAGCATAATAAATCACGATTTTTTTCTTAGTATATTTTTTTTATTTATTATATATTATATCTTTTTTATAGAAAAATATTACTAATTATAATAATGTAGACTTATTTTTATATTATAAAGAATTATAAGATATTACTATACTAATATATAATATAGAATTATATTTTTTTGTATAATGGGATTTTGATTATCATGACTGAATATGAATATAAATGTGATGTGGAAGTTAACTATGATTATGGATGTCATCCAAGAAATAGAACAATAGAGGAACATATTAATAAGGGAATTATTAACATTGATAAACCTTCAGGTCCTACCTCACATGAGGTTGATGTATGGTTAAAAGATATTATGCATGTTGATAAAACTGGTCATGGTGGGACACTCGATCCTAAGGTAACAGGTGTTTTACCTGTAGCATTAAATACTGCAACTAAATCATTATCACTTCTATTATTATCACCAAAGGAATATGTATGTCTTATGAGATTACATAAACCTGTGGATGAAGAGGATATTATATCTATTCTTGATGAATTTACTGGTAAGATATATCAAATACCTCCAGTTAAATCAGCAGTGAAAAGAGAGTTACGTGTACGTACAATTTATGAAGTAAAACTTTTAGAAATTAGGGATAATCAAGATGTACTATTTAGAATAACATGTCAGTCTGGTACATATATTCGTAAGTACTGTCATGATATTGGAGAAGCACTAGGTTGTGGAGCACACATGGCAGAATTAAGAAGAACTATGGCTGGAAGTTTTCTAGAAGATGATACTCTAACAACATTACAAGATGTTACAGATGCATACTATTTCTATAAGGAAGATGGTGATGAAACACTTCTTCGAAAGTTAATTCAGCCAATGGAACATACAACAAAGTATGTTAAAAAGATATATGTTAAAGATACAGCAGTAGATTCTATATGTCATGGTGCAAATCTTGCAAGTAGTGGTGTTGTAAAACTTGATAATCAAATTCATGAAAACAATACAGTAGCAGTAATGACACTTAAAGAAGAGTTACTTGCTATTGGTACTTGTATGTATTCTACAAATGATATTATAAATTCTGATACTAAAATTATAGTGGATATCCAAAAAGTATTTATACTACCAAACACATATCCTAAGATGTGGAAGTAATAACATAGGTGAAAAATAATAATAAATATTATTTTTAATATGATTATTCTTCAATTAGAAAAATTTAAAATTTTTTTATTAACTGTAGAACCTTTAATTTAGAGATTAGGGGCGAGGTCAATATTTAAAATTATTATTTAATAAAAAAAATAATAATTGTCATGTAGTTTACATAGATTAGCTTTGGCTATGTAAAATAAATTAATGAAATTATATAGAGAATGTTCTCTCTAAAAAAAATTCTCTAGAAATAATATAATGTATCTCTCTATAGGTAATAAAAAAGTGTTGTCTATTTGGAGAGTATGTATTGAGAATAACAAAATATGATTATATAAAAAAACATTTGTTTTAATAAAATAATAATAAGAACAAATGCCGAGATAGTCTAGCTTGGTAAGGCGCAAGACTGGAAATCTTGTGGAGTGATCTCCTCCTGGGTTCAAATCCCAGTCTCGGCGCTTATAATTATTTTATAGAACAAAAATTGATAATCTGAAATTTCATTAAAAAAATCACTTTTTTTTATTCAATATTATTTATTATTTTAATCAAAAAATAAAACAGAGTACTGTTTTAACTAGATTATTTCTGAATATGATTAACACATATAATAAATAAACTTTCAGATTATTTCATCTTTAATTTAATTATAAAATTCAAAGCTTATTTTTTTCTTATAAAAAAAATTACTTCAACACACATTAGAATAATCTAGATATTTTTTTTAAATATAATTTAATTAAAACGGAGAATTAGCATGGCTGAACAAGAATTTAGACATATGGTTCGTATAACTCGTAAAGACGTTGACGGAAATAGTACCATAGCTACAGCTTTAACTGAAATTAGAGGAATAGGTAAAGCTTTTGCTATAGCTATATGTAAAGTATTAGACTTAGATCAAGATGCTCAAATAGGTTACATTGATGATGAGTCTGTAAAACAAATAGAAGCTGTTCTTGAAAATCCTCAAGAATTTGGAATCCCTGAATGGTTCTTAAACAGAAGAAACGATTATGAAACAGGTGAAACTAAACATTTAATAGAATCTGACTTAAACATGACATTACGTGATGATTTAAACAGAATGAAAATGATTAGAAGTTACAAAGGTAAAAGACACGAAGTTGGTCTTCCTGTACGTGGTCAAAGAACTAAATCAACATTTAGACATGGATCTTCTGTTGGTGTAAGTAGAACAAGACCTACTGGTAATTAAGTAAATTACTAAGTTAATCAAGAAATAGAAAACATTTTTTTTTAATATAAAAATATGAAGGAGATTTGATTATGGGACATCCAAAAAAACCACGAAAACAATATGATACACCATCCCACCCTTGGAATGCAGATCGTATCAAAGAAGAAAACAGATTAGCTAACAAATATGGATTAAAAAACAAAAAAGAAATTTGGAAAGCTGAATCTAGAGTAAAAAGATACCGAAGAGATGCTCGTATTATATTAGGTATGGATATAGATGAAAGAGCAGATAAAGAAAAAGAATTATTAGATCATCTCGTAAGAGCAGGTTTCATATCACCTAATGCTAAACTTGAAGAAGTATTAGATCTTAATGTAGAAGACATATTAAGAAGAAGATTACAAAGTTTAGTATTTAAAAGAGGTTTAAGTCACACTGCTAAAGAAGCAAGACTCTTTGTTGTACATGGTCACATTACCTTAAATGGTAAAAAAATTAATGCACCAGGACACTTAGTAGAAAAAGCAGATGAAGAAAATATTGATTTCTATCCAGGTTCATCAGTTGCAAAACAATTTGAAACACAAGAAACTGAAGAAGTAGCAGCAGAAGAAGAACCTAAAGATGAAGAATAAATCTAATAAAATAATAACAATAATTAATTAAAGGTGATATAATGGCAGAAAAAGATAAATGGGGTGTAGCTCACGTTTACTCATCTTTTAACAACACTATTATAACTGTTACTGATATAACTGGTGCTGAAACTATAACACAATGGTCTGGTGGTAAAGTAGTAAGATCTGACAGACAAGAATCATCACCATTTGCAGCAATGGAAGCAGCTAACAGAGTAGCTGATGATATAAAAGAAAAAGGAATCGCTGGACTCCATATTAAAGTACGAGCTTCTGGTGGAAATGGTCCAAGAACACCAGGACCTGGTGCTCAAGCAACAATAAGAGCATTAGCAAGAGCTGGTATAAAAATTGGTAAAATTGAAGATGTAACTCCTATACCTCATGATGGTACTGGTAGACCTGGTGGTAAAAGAGGTAGAAGAGTATAAGTATTTTAAAAGGGTCATAATATGAATATAGAAATTAGAGAAAAGGATGATGAAAGAGCTGTATTCGTAGTTGAAGGTGTAGATGATACATTCATAAACACAATTAGACGAATATGTCTTGTAGAAATTCCTACATTGGCAATTGAAGATGTAAACATTTATAAAAACGATGCAAAAATGTTTGATGAAGTGTTAGCTCATAGATTAGGATTAATTCCAATAGTAACTGATTTGGATTCATATGTAATGCCATCAGAATGTGATTGTGAGTCTGGTTGTCAACATTGTAGAGTTTCATTTCTTTTAAAAGAAAAATGTGAAGAAGGTAATGATTCTAAAATAGTATATTCAAAAGATCTTAAATCAGACGACCCAGCTGTAAAACCAGTTTATGATACAATACCAATAGTAAGACTTCGTGAAGGCGAAGAAGTAGAATTAGAAGCTATAGCAGAACTTGGATTAGGATCTGAGCATGCAAAATGGCAGGCAACAACAACATGTGGATATAAATACTATCCAAAAATAGAAATTGACACTGAAAAAGTCAATGACTTAGAAGAATATGTTGAAGAATGTCCAAGAAATGTATTACAAATAGAAGATGATACATTAGTAGTAGGGAATATTGAAAATTGTTCTACATGTAGAACCTGTCAAAGATTATCAGAAAAGGATGATAATGCAATAGTAGTAGATTTTGAAGAATCAAAATACATCTTTAAAATTGAAACAGATGGATCACTAAAACCATTTGATGTTCTAACAATAGCTTGTGATATACTATCAGAAAAAGCAGATAATATCATAAATTTTGTGAATGAGGAGGAATAGGAAAAATGAAATTATCAAAAACTAACCCAAACACAATAAACTTAATAAAATCCCTCACTAAACAAGCATCTGCAGAAAATGCTCCTATATGGAAAGCTGTTGCTAACGATCTTAAAAGAGCTAATAGAAAAAACAAAGAAGTAAATGTTTACCATATAGATGAATGTACTGCTGATGATGAAACTATACTTGTACCTGGAAAAGTTTTAGGTGAAGGAAACATAACACATAACGTAACTGTAGCTGCATTTAAATTTTCAAAAGAAGCAGAAAATAAAATAGAAGCTGCAGGTGGAAAATGCCTAACAATCAAAGATCTAATGGCTGAAAATCCAAAAGGATCCAATGTTAAAATAATAAAGTAGGTGAATAGAATGGTAACAATTATCGATGGAGAAGGACTTGTACTAGGAAGACTTGCAAGTACAGTTAGTAAAAGACTCTTAGATGGAGAAGAAATTACTATCATTAACGCTGAAAAAATTATTATATCTGGTAATAAAGACTTTATCTATGCAAAGTACAAACAACGAGTAGATAGGGCAAGTATCTCAAACCCAAGAGATTTAGGTCCAAAATATCCACGTAGACCAGATGATATATTCAGAAGAACAGTAAGAGGAATGATTCCATACAGAAAAGCTCATGGAAGAGCTGCTTACAAAAACTTAAAAGTTAATGTAGGTATTCCTAAAGAATTAGAAGGACAAGAAGTAGTTGAAGTAGAACAAGCACAACCTAAAAACATAACAAAAAGTATGGAATTAGGTACAGTATCAAAATTATTAGGTGCTAAATTTTAAATAAATTCAAGGTAGTGTAAAATATGAGTAAAGTAGTACACACTAGTGGGAAAAGAAAAACTGCAATTGCTAGAGGTACAGTTAAAGAAGGTACTGGAAGAGTTAAAGTAAATCGTAAACCAGTTGAATTATACGAACCTGAATTAGCAAGATTAAAAATATTTGAACCATTAGAATTAGCAGGAGATATAGTAAATTCTGTAGATATCAATGTAAGAGTTGTTGGTGGAGGAATTATGGGTCAAGCTGAAGCAGCACGTATGGTTATTGCTAAAGGTTTAGTAGAATACACTGGTGATATGAATCTTAAAGATAGATATGTACAATACGACAGAACAATGTTAGTAGGAGATCCACGTCGTTCAGAATCTAAAAAATTCGGTGGACCAGGTGCAAGAGCAAGAAAACAAAAAAGTTACAGGTAAATTTTTATGTTACTCGTAAGATGTTTTACGTGTGGAAAAGTTATTTCAGCAAGTTTTGATGAATTCGAAAAAAGAACTAAGGCTGGAGAAAATCCAAATGATGTTCTTGATGATTTAGGAATTACAAAATATTGTTGTAGAAGAATGTTCATATCACACGTTGATGTATGGTAATGAATATTTATTAAACTAAATAAGGAGCTAATATAGAGTATTAAACTCCATTAGATAGGGACTCCTCTCCTTTTTACCTTTGGGTAGTGAGGATACTTTTAGTTAAGTTGTTGAATAGGATAAAAATAATATACTATAAAAGGAGCATTTAATTATATGCAATCTAGAAATAATACACGATTTGAAAGAGCTAGATTAATTGGTTCAAGAGCTTTACAAATTTCAATGGGTGCAAATCCTTTGGTAGAATTTACACCAGACCAAGATCCAATTAAAATAGCTATAAAGGAATATGAAGAAGGTGTAATTCCATTAGATGCAGTAGTTAAAGATGAATATGTAGATTAAATTTCTCTTATTTATTTTTAATCTCTAAGTAATAGAAAACTTTCTTATTTATACACTTATAAGAAATAAAAACATAGCCCTTTAATCAAGCAACTATTTCTACATTTAAAAAAGAGGTGTTTTTTTATGGATAGTGTAATCGAAGACGTACGTTTAAGAAAAATTATAGATAGTAGAGGAAATCCAACTGTTGAAGCAGATGTTTTAACATGGAATGGATTCGGAAGAGCAGCAGCACCTAGTGGAGCTAGTACAGGAATCAACGAAGTAACATCATTTCCTGATGGTGGAGTAGACCAAGTAATAACTGATGTTGAAGATTTAATTTCATCTGAAATCATTGGAATGGAAGCAGAAGATATTAGGGAAATTGATAATGTATTAAAAGAAATTGATGGAACTGATAATTTCTCAACAATTGGTGGAAATACAGCAGTAGCAGTATCTATGGCAACTGCAAAAGCAGCAGCATCAAGTTATAATCTTCCTTTATACAAGTTTTTAGGAGGAATAATGCCTACACAAATACCATTCCCTCTTGGAAACATGATTAATGGTGGAGCTCATGCAGGAACTAATGCACCAGATATTCAAGAATTCCTTGTAATTCCTGTTGGTGCATCAAATATAACAGAAGCAATAACAACAAATATTAATGTTCACAGAAGAATCAAAGCTAAAATTCAGGAAAAAGATAAAACCTTTACTGGTGGTAAGGGAGATGAAGGTGGATGGGCACCTAACCTTACAAATGAAGAAGCTCTTGAAATTCAATTTACTTCCTGTGAAGAAGTTAGTGATGAAACAGGCGTACTTGTAAAACCTGGATTAGATGTTGCTTCTAGTGAATTCTGGAATGAAAAAGAACAAAAATATGTATATGAACGTGAAGGTACTTCAAGAACTGTTGAAGAACAAATTGATTACATCGCAGACTTAATTGATACATATAAATTCTTCTATGTAGAAGATCCAATTCAAGAAAATGATTTTGAAGCATTTGCTGAATTAACTAGCAAATCTGGAAAAGATTGTTTAATTTGTGGAGATGACCTATTTGTAACTAATGCTGAAATATTAGCTAAAGGTATTGAAGCTCATGCAGGTAATTCCTTAATTATAAAACCAAATCAAATAGGTACTTTAACAGATACATATAATACTATAAAATTAGCAAAAGCTAATAAATATGTACCAGTTGTATCACATAGATCTGGAGAAACAACCGATGAAACAATTGCACACTTAGCTGTAGCATTCAATGCACCTATTATAAAAACAGGAGCAGCTGGTGGAGAAAGAATTGCTAAACTTAATGAATTAGTTAGAATTGAAGAAGAATTATTAAATCCTTCAATGGCTGATTTATAATCGGAGTTATCTATGATTATTAATATTAACTACGAAGATTGTAGGGGAATTGATTGTTTAGATTGTTTAGATATATGTCCCATGAATGTATTTGACACTGTGGATGATGTATTAATTATTAAAAAATTAGACAATTGTTGTGGATGTCAAGTATGTGTTGATGTATGTCCAAATAATGCTATAAGTATTGAATATTAATTATCATAAGACTTGAAAGAAAATTTTAAATTAATATAATAATAAAATGAGGAAAATAAAATGTCAGAATTATTAATACCATTAGATAAGTACCTTGCAGCAGGTTTACATATAGGTACTCAACAAAAAACTAAAGATATGGAAAAATATATTTACAGAGTAAGAGCAGATGGTCTTCATGTTTTAGATGTAAAAAGTAGTAATGATAAAATAATTGTAGCTGCTAAATTATTATCTAAATATGAACCTGATGATATTCTTGTAGTATCTACAAGACAATATGGTCAATCACCTGTTAAAAAATTTGGTGAAGTTACAGGTACAAAAACAATACCAGGTAGATTCATACCAGGTACCTTAACAAATCCACAATATGCTAAATTTATTGAACCAAAAATATTAGTTGTAACAGACCCAAGATCAGATTCTCAAGCTGTAATTGAAGCAAAACAAAATGGTATTCCTGTAGTTGCATTATGTGATACAGAAAACTTATTATGTAATGTTGATGTTGTTATTCCAGTAAATAACAAAGGAAGAAAAGCTATTGCTCTTGTATATTGGTTACTTGCTAGACAAATATTAAGAGAAAGAGGAATATTATCTTCTGATGAAGAATTTGATTTAGAACCAACAGACTTTGAATTAAAAATATAAATTTGTTGGGTAATAGAAGAATCATATCTTCTATTATTTTTTTAGAGACTCTTTTTTTTACTATCAAAAGACATATTTTAGAAACTATTTTTTTATTACTGCTGAGGCATATCCTACTACAGATTCATAATCATTATAAACCTCACCACTATTACTATAATTTAATATAATTGACCTATTAGCATTTACTAGTTTTGAATAGATAATGGCAGTTATTGTTGGCCCATATCCACACATTGTAATGTTGTATTTATTTATGTTATTTAATAATGAATCAATATCCATATTTTCAATTGATTTTAATATTTTTTCATCCTTATTCTTAGCACTAGTAGCATTTTCATAATGAGTCAAATCAGTACTTGCAACAACCATGATATTACGATTTAATTTCTTTGAAACATCATAAATACTATGTGCTAATTCTACACAGAAATTCTTTTGTTGTCTTGTAATTACAATTGGAACTATTTTAAATGACTTCTTTTGAATATTTGAGATGTACTGTAGAAATGGTAATTCAACTTCAATGGAATGTTCTTTTATATGTGCTTCAGGACTAAATGTGATGTTTGAATTTATTTTTTCTAATTCATTATTAAATTCACTATCAACACAAACATCCCCTATGGGTGTTTGCCAAGTGTTACTTGTTGTAAGTGATATATCATCACCATAACCTGTATGATTTGGTCCAATAATAACAACAGTATCACAAATACCACTTCTTGCAATATCACCATATGCATAACTGGCAGTTTTACCAGAATAGATATATCCAGCATGAGGTACTATGGCAGCTTTTGTTTTATATGTATTAGAAGGTGTAGTGGGTATGTTTTGTCCTGTTTTATTGAATATATTTTTAATATTTTCTTCAAGAAGAGACTTGTTTGACTCATAAAATAATCCTGCTACAGAAGGTTTTCTTATCATAATATTTTTCACTTCCATTTTTTTCTTATTTAATGTTATTACTTTTTTTTTAATAAAATTATGGTAAGCTTTATTATATAGTTTTTAGATATATATTAAATGACAAATTCTCATAAGCTAAAGAAATAGCATAACTTTTTTAAAATTTAAATAAAGTGTTATATGTATAAATGGTTTTTTATACTTGAGAATCAAAAGGGGTATTTATCTTTTATTTTTTTAATTGATAAATAATTATAATTAGATTAAATAATTCTAGATTTATTTTAGAGTATTATATGGAATGCTCTAATTAATTTAGAACTTAATTTAAATGGTGTATGAAAATTTTTTTATAATAGAAAATTCTAATTCTAATAGTTTATATTCACAACTATTTTTCTATTTATAATGAAAAAATATTATTTAAATATTTATTTTCATAATTTTCTACCTAAATTCTAATTATACAAACCTACTAATATTGTGGAGGAATAATAATGAAAATTAAGGCATTTGCACCAGGAAAAATAATATTATTTGGTGAACATACTGTTGTATATAAAAAGCCTGCAATAGCTGTTGCAATAGATAGGGGAGTTAATGTAGAGTTAATTCCACGTAATGATGATAACATAACAGTAAAACTTGACTTAATTGATTATTATAAAAAATCACAACTTGTTAATAAAAAACTTAACTATAAAATAGACAGTCAAAAGAAGATGATTACTGATTATATATATGAAGTTATTAACTTATTTGAATTTGAAAAAGGATTTGACTTAACAGTAGATATTAAAATGTATTTAGGAGCAGGACTTGGATCATCAGCAGCAGTAACAGTATCAACATTAAAGGCAGTTTCTTTATATGTAAATAAACAAATAGATAAAAAAACAATAGCACAAACAGCTCGTGAAATAGAAATTAAAATTCAGGGAGCTGCAAGTCCAATTGACACATCTATGAGTACATATGGTGGAATAATATTTATTGATGAAAACTCTAAATTAAATAGAATTGATTTTAATATGAAACTACCATTAATAGTTTCTAACTGTGAAATCAGTGGTAATACTGGAAAATTAGTTGAATCAGTACGATTAAAATATGAGAAATATCCAACAATTGTAGGAAATATTTTTAAAGCAATGGAACAAATAGCAATTGATGCAAAAGTAGCACTTGAAAAAGGTAATTCTGAATTAATAGGAGACTTAATGAATATTAATCAAGGATTACTTGATGCTATTGGTGTTAACACTACTGAATTATCAGACATGGTATATAAAGCACGTGAATATGGAGCAAAAGGTTCTAAATTAACAGGAAGTGGTGGTGGTGGATGTATTATTGCATACACTCCAGAAAATTCCGATGAAATATATAAACAATTACGTAAGGATTATGCTACATTTAAATGTGTACAATCTGATACTGGAGTTAGTGCTGAAATTATTAATTAAAACAAAAAAAGAAAGGGTATTTATATGATAATACTAAAAATAGGTGGAAGTGCAATAACAAAAAAAGATGCACAAGAACCTACTATAGATGAAGTTAACTTAGATCGTATAGCACAAGAAGTATCTGCATATAATGATGACATGGTAATAGTACATGGAGCAGGATCATATGGACATATATATGCAAAGAAATTTGGAATAGGTGATGTAATATCTAATGTAAACGATCACCTCTATAAATTAGAAGGAGTATGTAGAACACAAGCATCAGTACAACTATTAAACTACATAATTTGTGAAAAACTACATGAAAAAGGAGTTCCAGCAATAGGAATAAAACCTTCATCATTTATAGAAACAAACCAAAAACGAATCTGTGTATGTGATACAAAACTCATTCAAAAATATATTGACAATGGATTTGTACCAGTACTATATGGTGATGCAGTACTAGATCAAAATGAATATTTTAAATACGCTATATTATCTGGAGATCAGATAATTACATATCTAGCTAAGAAATTAAAAGCTAATCGTGTAATACTATCATCAGATGTGGATGGAATATATACAGATAATCCAAAGACAAATCCAGATGCAAAGTTAATAGATATAGTTACAAAAGATACAGATTTACTTTTAACAGAAAATGAAAATCAAGCCGATGTAACTGGGGGAATGGCAGGTAAAATACGAGAATTACTAGACTTAGCAGAGGATGGTATAGAATCTCATATAATAAATGCTGAAACTCCTGGAAATATAAAACTTGCAGTATCAGGACAAAAAGTTAAAGGTACAATTATAAAATAAAATCATTAACTTGATTTAAGGGAGGTTAATATGATGATATCTGATAGAAAATTAGAACATCTTGAAATATGTAAAAACAAAGACATTGAACATCATATTACAACAGGTTTTGAAGATATACAACTAGTTCATACATCTCTACCAGAGGTAAATTATGAAGAAATTGACACTTCAATAGAACTTTTTGGTAAAAAATTATCTTCACCACTAATAATTTCTGCAATAACTGGTGGACATCCATCAAGTAAAAAAATAAATGAAAAATTAGCAATAGCAACAGAAAATACCAATATAGGGATGGGTGTTGGAAGTCAAAGAGCTGGAATAACAAATCCAGAATTAACTGATACATTCACAGTAGTTCGTGATAATGCACCTCATGCTTTAATTATTGGAAATATTGGAGCTCCACAAGTAGAATATGCTCCAAAAGCTATAGAAATGCTAAATACTGATGCTTTAGCAATACATCTAAATCCATTACAGGAAATTATACAACCAGAAGGGGATGTTGATGCAAAAGGATATGTTGAAGATATAAAAGCCATATGCTCAAATACAAACATTCCAATAATAGCAAAAGAAACTGGTGCAGGAATAGGAATGGAAGATGCAAAGATCCTTGAAAAAATAGGAGTTGATGCAATAGATATTCAAGGTGTTGGTGGTACAAGCTGGGCTGCAGTAGAAACATACAGGGCAGAAAATCCAGATTTAGGAAATCTATTCTGGGACTGGGGAATAACTACAGCAGTAAGTACAGTGGAAGTATTGGAATCAACAAAAATACCAGTAATTTCTTCAGGTGGAATTCGTAATGGACTAGAAGCAGCAAAAGCAATAGCACTTGGAAGTGAATGTGTAGGTATGGCATTACCATTTCTAAAACATGCCTATCTTGGACATAACTATGTTGAAGAAAAAATAAATCAATTTACACATGAACTAAAAACAGCTATGTTTCTTGTAGGTGCTTCAAATATTGAAGAATTAAAACAAAAAAGGCTTATAATAACTGGAAAAACAAGAGAAATATTAAATGAATTAGATATAGACACAAAAAAATATGCTAGGAGGATATAATTTGACAATAGAAGTTATCGCTGTAGGTGGATACGAAGAAATTGGAAAAAACATGACAGCAATAAAAGTTAATGATGATGTAGTAATATTTGATATGGGTATACACTTAGATAGGTTACATATTCATGAAGATACAGACATATCAAGAATGCACAGCTTGGATTTAATAGAAAGGGGAGTAATTCCTGATGATACATTAATGAGGGAAGTAGATGGAAAGGTAAGAGCAATAGTATGTACTCATGGACACCTTGATCATATTGGTGCAATAGCAAAACTAGCACATAGATATGAAGCACCAATTATTGCAACACCATATACACTAGCATTAATTGAAAAAACAATCAAAGGAGAACGTAAATTTAAGGTAAATAATCCTTTAAAATCAGTTAATCCTGGAGAAAAAATACAAATTTCACCAAATTTAACACTAGAATTTGTAAGAACAACCCATAGTATACCTCAAACAATAACTGCAGCATTACACACACCAGAAGGTGCAATAATCTATGCAAACGACTTTAAATTTGATAATCATCAGATGGTATCACCACCACCAGATTATAGAAGATTCAGGGAATTAGGTAAGAAAGGTGTGAAAGTTGCAATAATGGATACAACAAATATTAAAGAAAAACAACAAAGTAAAACACACTCAGAAAAAATAACAAGAGATCTTCTAAAAGATGTACTAAAAGGTCCACTTGAAGAGAGAAAAGGTCTTATAGTAACAACATTCTCAAGTCATATTGAAAGAATACAAGCTATTACAAAAATAGCAGAAAGAAGTAGAAGAAAAATCATGATTCTAGGTCGTTCAATGGAAAGATACTGTTCCCTTGCAGAATCAATGGGAATATTAAACTTACCACGTAATGTAAGTGTATATGGAAATTCAAAATCCATAAATAAAGCATTAGCAAGAGCAAATGATCACAGATCAAAGTATATGTTACTTGTAACAGGACATCAAGGAGAACCTGATGCATTGTTACCAAGAATAGCAAATAACAAAACAAACTTTGAAATTAAACCTGGAGATAACGTAGTATTTTCAGCTTCAACAATACCAAATCCAATAAATCTTGCAAATAGGGATTTACTTGACAGAAGACTTAAAGAAAGAGGAGCAAGAATATATAATAATGTACATGTATCAGGACATGCAGGACCTGAAGATATGAGAGAATTTATAAGAATGCTACAACCACAACATTTAATACCTGCACACGGTGATTTAAGTCACCTTGCAGCATTTGTAGAATTAGCAGAAGAAGAAGGATATAAATTAGGAAACGATGTTCATATACTAAGAAATGGACAAGCACAAGTATTTAATAGGTGATTATAATGGATGTAATGGAAATATTAAAAGCATATGCAGAAGAAATAGATGTAGTAATTGATGATTCATTAAGTAAATTAGAACCTGAAAGCTTATATGAATCTTCTGAATATTTAATTAAAGCTGGAGGAAAAAAATTCAGACCAGCACTAACACTCCTCAGTTGTCAAGCTGTAGGTGGAAAACCAGAAAAAGCTCTAAAAGCAGCAGCAGCCATAGAATTAACACATACATTTAGTCTTATACATGATGATATCATGGATAATGATGATACTAGAAGGGGAAAACCAGCAGTACATAAAGTATGGGGTGAACCATTAGCAATACTTGCAGGAGATTCATTATTTGCAAAATCATTTGAATTACTCTCACAATCAGCAGAAGATAATATTGCATATGAAAGAGTAGTTGATGCACTACAAGTACTTACAAATTCATGTATAAATATTTGTGAAGGACAAGCACTAGATATGGCATTTGAAGACACATTTAATGTAACAAAAGATGAATACATGAATATGATTTATAAAAAAACAGGAGACTTAATAACAGCTTCCACAACAATAGGTGCAATAATGGGTGGAGCATCTTCAAATGAAATACAAGCATTAAGAACTTATGGAAAACAAATAGGTCTTGCATTCCAAATTCAAGATGATTACATAGATCTTACTGGTGATGAATCAATAGGAAAACCTGTTGGTAGTGACTTAGTAGAGGGTAAAAAAACACTCATGGTTGTTTATGCACTTGAAAAAGCAAATAAAGAAGATCATGATAGATTAGTAGAATTACTTGAAGCAAATGATGAAAGTATCATTCCAGAAGCAATGGAAATACTAGAAAAATATGGTGCAATTAATTATGCAAGAAGTAAAGCATATGATTGTGTAATAGAATCAAAACAAGCACTTTCCATACTACCTGATTCTGATGCAAAAGATGCATTATTTAAATTAGCAGATTTTGTATTTACAAGAAAATCCTAATTAAATTAAATAATCACCTCCTACATATTTCTTCTTTTTTTAAACTGTAAATTATTTTAAAACTCCCTAATAAATATATGACTAGATACATATGAAATCATATAAAAAAATTCTTATTATAATTCTAGTACTACTCATAATAGGATTCATATTATCTACATTTAATGGTACTACTACTAAAATAGCATCAGATGATGTGGGGTATGTGTCAAAAACCACTTATTTAAATCCCGCATCAAATATAACTATTGTAGTAATAACAGGAATACATCCAAGGGAAACACTAGCAATTGAGCCTGAAAAAGAAGCTTGTCAAAAAATAGCCTCAGATTTACATGTGAATGTGATAAATTATGATGTTAAAGTTACAAAGGATGCAAATGACTATAAAAATAGTAGACATAATGGTGAATATCTAGTATCAAAATATGTTGTACCAGATATTAATAAAACAGATGCAAATGTGGTAATAATTAGTCATTCCCATATTGAGGGATATGGAGAGGGATTTTATGTTGCAACACCAGAAATGGATGAAGCTTCAGTAACTCTTGCCCAAAAAATACGTGATGGAAACATAGATTTTAATTATTTTCCAAAAACAGGAAATGAAACATATAACAGTACATCAGCAGTACTAGTATCAAAACCATTAGCACAGTCAGGATATCCAACACTTGTATATGAAATACCAGAGAATATAACAAAAGATGATTCAACAAATAAAACATACACTTTAATGAAAAAAATAGTGGATATATTAGGGTAAAGCTTACCTATAGTACTTATTTGTGTGTTTTGAATTTTCATATTATAGGGTAATCTATTTAAAAGACTAAATTATATATAAAAATTGTAAAATATTTATGGAGAAAATAAAATGTTAGATAAAAAAATGGAAAAAGCTCTAAATGATCAATTAAATGCTGAAATGGCTTCAGGATACTTATATTTATCCATGGCAACATATTTTGAAGATAAGGACTTACCAGGATTTGGTAATGCTCTACGTGTACATGCTCAAGAAGAACTTGATCATGCAATGAAATTCTATGATTATATCCTACGTAAAGGAGGAAGTGTAGTATTACAAGCAATAGATACTCCAAAAAGAGAATGGAAAAATACTGTTGAAGTATATGAAGAAATATTAGAACATGAAGAACTTGTAACATCACTTATACATGATCTTGTAGATTTAAGTATAAAAATCAAAGACCATGCAACAAATCAATTCTTATTATGGTTTGTAGAAGAACAAGTAGAGGAAGAAGAACTGGCACATGAAGACTTAAGAAAAGTTAAAATGGCACTTGAATCACCACAATTACTATACTTATTAGATAAAGAGTATGGACAATTAACTAACCAAACAGAAGAAGAATAATTATTTCTTCTTTTATTTATTTTTGAGAATATGGAATGTGTCTGTTTTTAGTGTTTTTTAAAAAGATTTTATTGTTAATTATGTTTATAATTATTAAATATTTAGTGATGTTTTTGTATAATAATACATTTAGCCGTGATAGATCATTGTTAACTTAACTGTTGTAGCTATTTTTGTCATATTTATTAGATTGGTTTATAATAAATACACATATAAATATCTCTTTTTTGAATGATTTTAGTGTATATTTATGTATTTTTTTATATAAAATAAACACAAGTATTATTATAAAAAACTATTTTTAACAATATTAAAAAAATAAAAAGAGTATAGTTCTAAATTAGTATAACCTTAAATCAAGGGACTAACAGCTTTTATAGATAATCTAGGTTTTAAATCAACTACTTTTTTTTTGAAAGAAATTTTTTTGTATTACTTTTTTTTGATAGTAGCTGTATGTACGTATTACTTTTATTAAAAATAGTAACATTTAAATATTATTGTAATATTAAATCATTACTAATTATTACAAGTTATAAAAAAAGTATTACTTTTTTCTTGTACAATAAGCTAATAGTAATACACAATACAAACTTCTAATAATTAAACATGGAAAAAAATAAAAAAGAAGATGAAAAAAAATGGAAAATAAATATATAATTACAATTATAGCTGTAATTATCATTATAAGTGCAATAATGGTAGTTATTACAAACAATAACTCTCAAAATCGTCCTAATGATGAATTGGTTGTATGTATAGCAGCACATGGTGGTGAACCTGAAAGTGGATTTAATCCAATGACAGGTTGGGGTAAACGTGATGATCCATTAATACAAAGTACATTATTTAAATATGATTCTAATGCTACTTTGATTAATGATTTAGCAACAAGTTATAATATATCTGATGATTTAAAAACATATACTGTTAATATTCGTGAAGGAATAAAATTTACAGATGAAAGTCCATTAACAGCTGAAGATGTAGTATTTACATATAATAAAGCAAAAGAATCTGGAGAAACAACAAACTTAGAAAGTTTAGATAATGCTCAAAAAGTTAATGATACAACAATACAATTTACATTAAATAGACCAGATTCAACATTTATTAATAAATTAGCACATGTGGGTATTGTACCCTCTGATTCATATAATAATATAACATATGGTGAAAATCCTATAGGTTCTGGACCCTATAAATTAAAACAATGGGATAAAGGTCAACAAGTAATATTTGAAAGAAATGAGGATTATTATGGAAAAAAACCATACTATCGAAAAATAACCAATGTATATTTAGATGCTGAAACAGCATTTGTTGCTGCAAAAAATGGTGAAATAGATGTTGTAGAAGTACCTGTTACCTATTTAAACAGTACAATAGATGGTATGCATACACAAATAATGCATTCTATAGATGGACGATATCTTTCATTACCAGTAATGAATAATACAGAAGAAAAAACTGTAGATGGTAAATCATATATAGGAAATGACATAACATCAGACTCTGCAATTAGAGAAGCATTAATGATTGGTATTAACCGTACAAATATATCACAAGGAGCATATAATGGCCTTGCAGATCCTTTATATGATGTGGTTTCATCATCATTACCATGGTCACTAAATAGTAGCTTATCTGATGGTGATATAACTCAAGCAAAAGAAATTTTAGCTAGTAATGGTTGGGTAGATAGTGATGGAGATGGAATTGTTGAAAAAGATGGTAAAAAAGCTTCTTTTAATTTAAATTATGGATCAAATGATCAAGATGATCAAATAATAGCACTTTCTGTATCACAACAAGCAAAAGATTTTGGTATAGAAATAATACCACAATCAAAACAATGGAGTGAAATAAGAAACATCAAATCCTCAGAACCTTTTGTATTTTCTGGTGGAGATTTAGATCCTTACATGTTATATCAATATTATAGTTCTAGTTTAGCTGGAAAAGGATGGAATAATGTACCTGGTTATAATAATCCACAAGTAGATAAATTAATGGAAAATGCCATGAATATTGAATTAAATAGTTCTTATGATAGTTGGAAGGAAGTAGATAAACTTGCTAAAAAGGACAATCCATACATACCTCTTGCAACAAAACCTTTCCTATTATTTGTCAGTGATAGAGTAGATATATCTCCAAATACTCAGAAGATTTATCCTCATGGTGGTGATTTCTTAGGTAATATTTATGATTGGAAACATAATGAAAATAATACAACTGTTTCAAATGAAACTACTTCTAATAATACAACAAGCTAATTTAGAAAAAAGTGAGAATTTTATTCAATAGTTATATTGAATAAACAATATTTTTATTTAAATAAAAAAAAGGACATCTTAGGGTAGTTGATAAGTAATAAGGGGTATTGATAAGTAATTAGGAGGGGGTATTGATAAGTATTCTCAGGGGAATTGATAAGTAATAAGAGGGGTCATGATAACTACTAGTTTTAAACATATAAAAGCTGTTTAAAAAAAAGTAAGAAAAAATATAATAGTCTAAGTAGAAAATTTAAACATGAAAAAAAGTGATAATCTATGTTTCTTTCAACAACTTTCATACTTATAAATTTAATAATCTGGATTATAATCATAGGATTCATAATAGGCATTTATAAAGGTTTAATATTTAACAATGAATAAAAGATAATTAATTTAAGACAATATAATATTATTATGAAAGAGAATAGAAATTTTAAATACTTTGAGACAACAGCAGATATAGGAATAGAAATTCAAACAGAAAATATGACAGATGCATATATAAATGCAGCACTAGCAACACTAAATATAATAACAGATATTGAAAAAATAAAACCCAAAATAACAAAGAAGATACATATAGAATCTGAAGATGAATATGGATTACTATATGATTGGATTACAGAATTACTCATTTTATTAGATAGTGAAAATTTCATAGTATCAAAATACAATATTAAAATATCAAAATATGAAAATACAATAGTAATAGATGGACAAATCCTTGGAGACATCTATGATAGAAATATATATAATTATAAAACAGAAGTAAAGGCCATTACATATCATCAAATGAAAATTACAAATGAAGATAATATATATAATATACAATTTATTGTAGATTTATAAAAAAATAAAAAAAAAGAAGAATTTAATATCATGTTTCAATAATCTCTGAATTTGTATCTAATGATTCTTTTTTAAGTTTCTTTAATTCTTCATTAAATTCTTTCATAAGAATTTGAAACTTAGATCCTTCAGAAGCTGATACCCATTCATATTTAAATCTTCTTTGATCAATACCTAATTCATCTAATATAAATCTAATTAGACGAGCTCTTCTTCTCCATTTATAATTACCAGAATTATAATGACAATCACCTATATGACATCCACCAACAAAAACACCATCTGCACCTTCATGAAATGCCTTAAAAATCATGTCAGGATTTATTCTTCCAGAACACATCACCCTAATTATACGAATATTTGGAGGATACTGCATTCTACAAGTTCCAGCATTATCAGCTCCACCATAACTACACCAGTTACAACAAAATCCAATGATCTTCATATCATCCATATTATTCACCCTCAATAATTTTTTCTTTTTCTCCACTATACATTGGAGGTTTATTTTCTGATACACCAGAAACATATCCAGTATCTTTGGTGTATTTTAATTGTACATTCTGGAATAATCTAGATACAGGTATTTCCATAGGACAAGCATCATCACATTGACCACAATTAATACAACTAAAAGCCATATGTCCTAGACGTATTCCATGCATTAATAATGGATCAGGTTTTTGGGATGGATGTTCTTTAAATTCCTCCTTTTCCATGGAACATGTAACACAATTACAAACAGGACAAACATCTCTACATCTAAAACATTTTATACATCTATTTAGAATATCTTCTTTTTCTTCTTTTGTAAATTCAGTTTCTAAATATTTTTTCTGTGTTCTTTTTGCCATTTTCTTCATAACTTGTTCAATTTTAGAACGTATAACTAACTGTTTTTCTGATGGTTTTTTTACTTCAATATATTCATTATCAATTGCATATTGAACTATTTCTTCTCCACGTGGAGTGTTTATTTCAACAAATGTATAACCTTTTGATGAACCCCAATTTCCACAGGCAATATCTGCTTTTCGTGGAATTTTTAATTCACATCTTTGACAATTTTCTCGTCTACCATAACCTTCATCTTCAAGGTCATCCATCTTAATTGATTTTTCACTTCCATCTTTAAGTTCTACAATAAATTTACCCTTATTTATCTCCTCAGAAACAATATCTTCAGGATCCAATTCATAGAATAATCTAATCATTTCTTCAGCTACTGCAGGACGTACTGTTCCACCACAATTTAATCCAATCATATATACATTGTCCCTGTCAATTCCAACTCTTTTAATAATCTCATCTATTGCCATTGCATCACATGGCTTTGTAGTTACTGCAATTATTTCTTCTTTCAGGTATCTTGCAATAATGTCTGAAATCATGGTAGGAGCACAATGTAGTGAACCTGCAGTATCAATTAATTTACTAGAATCAGTAGTATAGGTAGGTATTCCATCGTAAAGATTATTACCCTTTGATATATTTAAAACACCATCAACTTTCTTTGAATCAAGTAATGATTTTAAGATTGTTGTAACAGCACCACCATTTTCACCCTTTTCAATGATTTTAGGATCTTTTGCTCTAACTTGTAAATATTTCATTATAATCACCAACTATAATTTACCATCAATTTCATCAATTACTTGGGCTATTGTTTTTAATTGATTATCATTATCACAGATAGTATCATTAAATCTCTGTGTTATACCCATACTATTTGTAAATGAACCATTCTTTTCATACCATGCCTTTACTGGTATTTGAAAACTACTCTCATTGGTGGTATTTAGTGTATCAAATGAAATTATAATTTTGTTATTAAAAATATCATTTTTCATAAAATTAGTTAAATTGATATCAGTAAAAATAATAACATCAGAATCATTTATTTTAGATATAATCTCGTTGATTGATGTTGATTTTACATGATGAAGTACAGAGTAACTATTTGGATATTTAGGTAATGGTAGAATTTTTAATTTATTATTTTCTACATATTCAATAATCTTATTATAATTATCTGTTGAATCGATTTTATTGATTATTAAAATAGCGTTCTCATCTATTTTTTCATGTTCTAATATTGATGGTATCTCATCATATGAATTGATTTTAATGAATTTATCACTATTATATCCTGTTAAATTTTTTGTTTTATTTATATTGATAGTATAACAGTTGTTTTTCTTGGCATGGATGATTCTACGACCAATCAATGCATTTTCTCTATATATATCTCCAATTGTGATTATATAATTAGCATTACTTATATCATCATAAGATGCAATTATATTGGCATCTGTTTTATTGAAATTATTTTCATATGCCAATAGTGTATAGTCATGTTTTTTTGTAAATTCCATTAATCTATCTAAATCAACATTATCTGTTTTTCCAGAGGTGAGGATAGTAACATCTTTATTATCTTTTAATATTTTAGTTACATTATCTATCAAATTAGTATAATCTGTACTTTGCTTGATTTTATTATTTATAAATAGGTTTATATTATCAGTACAATTATTACAATTACGACCTTCATTTATTGAATGGTCTTTGTATGAGTTAATACCTACTATTTTTTTATTTTTACTTATAATATTTAAACCACAGCCTACACTGCATGTGGGGCAAATAGTATGTTTTATTTTTAACATAAAATCACCAACATGTTAAAATTGTAAATTCAAATTTCTTTTTATTTTCTTGTGAATGTTTTAATTTCTAAGTATTAATAATGATTAATCATTATAAATATAATATAAATTATATATAAAGGAGTAATAC
>NZ_MAIF01000153.1:0-21890 GCF_001729395.1 Methanosphaera sp. A6
AAGAATTATCTGTATTTTTTTCGTTGATTCCAAATCTTTTTCATGGAACTTAGTCCACCAGGATCTTTAGTGAAGATTTTCATTTCATGAATAAGTTCAGCTACCTTTAAACTAGCCTTATAACCATTTTTCACGAGACGTTCTCCATTAGGCTGTTTCATTGAATCAATTGATGAGGCAATATCATATTCTGATACAACAGTTATTCCAAGTTTTCTTGCTAAATCATTACTTGCATGTTGTCTGTGAAAACCTAACAATTTAATTGCTGGAATTGACAGAGCTCCAACTTCTATTGTAACACCCATACCTGCACAGTATATTACACCCTGTGATGCTTTCATTAAACTTAGAAGATCAACAAATCCATCAATCACATAAACATTACGTCTTGTTATTAATTTACTAATATATTTTACATCAAAACGATATGGAACTATTAGTATTGTTTTATCAAGTTTTTGAATCTCTGATATAATATCAGGTATGTCTGTTGCACGTGTATCTCCACCTAAAAACAATACATAGAAGTCATCAACACCATATTTTTCATATATTTCTTCTTTAGATTCAAGTTCCATTCTATTGACATATTCAGCCTGAGGATATCCCCTAATATTAAATGTATTTTTTATACCATACATTTTCTTTAAATTCTTCTGAGCAACATTATTTGGAACAGTAATTAAATTAGCATATGCAATCATTTCAATAGGATTATAAATATCTTGTTCCATGTGTAATACTGGAATATCTAATTTTTTTGCTGCAAGAATTCCCTTTCTCACATCCCCTGAATTTCCACATGTTATAACAAGATCTGTATCTGAATTTTTTAATGCCTTGTATGTTTTATATGTATCTTGTAGTACTAATCTTCCAATTGTGAAGTTACTTCTTTTTACAGATGTGTTCTTTCTGCTTTCACCAATTGCCTTTATATCCACACTGTAAGGGGATAATAATTCCATTGCTCCAGTATCATGTGTTAATGATATTATTTCATCATCATCCAATTTTTCTATAATTGGAATTAAAGTTTTTGCTGGAGCTGTTTCTGCTACTAATGCTATATTCATTTATTCCCCTCCTTTTCAATGGTTATTGTATAAATTGTAATTATTATTGATATTACAAAGAACAATATTATTACTAAATCTGTTGGTCCTGTTTCAATCCATATTATTACATGGGCAATTAACATTGCATATAATGCTACATATATTCCTCCAAGACTTCTTTGTATATAGTATAATATATTCATTAGTCCCCCTATTATAAACATTTGAATAAGCATTGCATATAATCCAAAGTCAAGTAATGCTGGTCCAAATATCATAGATGTTGTTGAATGAGCATATCCTAGTGTTGTTAAACCCACTATAACTCTAGGATCTGATGATTTGAAAAATCCCATTAAAGTATTATAGAGTAATTGTCCATGTGTACTTCCCTGTAGTAATACTGCATGATCTAATACTTGAAGAGTGTATCCTGCTCTATAAAAGAGTAATTCCAATGGATTTAATGTCCATGTTTGCCATTCAATAGATTGTACTGCCACATATCCTACAACCAACAGTAATATGAATATTGCTACTAGTGCAATAAACAAGTATTTCCAGGGAAGATTTCTTGTATAGTAAATAGTGATTAATACACTCAGTACTATTGCTATTGCTGTTGTACGATAACCTGTACATACAAATAATAACAATCCCACTATAAATAGTATATAATATCTTCTATCATGATACTTTGCCAGTAATATGTTAATTGAAGGTAAAAATAACAGATAAGATAAAAGCCATATTCTTGTTGCAGCATGTGCCTTTAAGTATCCACTAAATAATGGAATTCCTCCAAGATAGATCATATTTATAATTTGTAATAATATTCCAAGTATTACACAAGATAATATTATCTTTTCTGAAGTTATTTTCTCAAGCTTTTCCTCTTTAATAGATAATTTTCTATTTTTTAGCAAGTATTTTATAGAAATCATTCCTATAATATATGCCATTAATCCTAAAAATATAATTCCTATCGTATTAGTATTTATACCGACTAATTCTTTCAGATGATAATTAAATGCTACAAATGAAAAAACTAAATACAAAATAACCAATAAAACTACGATTATTGGTGAAAAAATATCAAAATTCTTATAATTCATAATATCGACCATAAAAAGTTAAAAGATGTACTTGTATAAATACTAAATAATATACTAGTATGTATATTTCTATAAACTGATATAAACATTTTATTTTATTTTTAGAAAAATAGAGTATATGAAAATAAGACATTATATAGAAGTATACAATTAATATTTAAAATGGATATGAAATAATGGCAAATAAAGTTCTCAAAAGTAGTTTTATTCTATTAATTGGTAATTTATTATTTCGTGTTGGAGGATATATTAACAGACTACTTATGAGTAGAATGTTAGGTCCAGAAGGATATGGATTATATGGTCTAACACTTCCTTTTCAAGGAATCTTTCAAATACTGTCTGCTGGAGGATTACCCCCTGCCATATCAAAATATGTTGCCCAATACAATGCTAAAGATGAAAAAGCACTTTCTAGACAAATTATAATTACATCAACTAAGTTTATGATACTTATGGCTATTTTGCTTAGTATTGTGTTGTTATTTTCATCAGATTTTATTGCAAATAACATTTTTCGCAAACCACTTGTTGTATGGCCTCTTAGAGCAGTGTGTTTAATCACACCATTTAGTGTTGTTGTAGGTTCTATGCGTGGAGCATTTCAGGGAACATATAAAAATGAGTACACTGTTTATAATAGAATGGCAGAACAGGTATCAACCATTGTTTTTGCATGTATCTTTGTATACTTTGGTATGTATGCTATGGGTGCTGTTTTAGGTAGTGCCTTTGGATTTATAATATCTGCTATTACAGCTGTATTTTTATATAAGAAATATATTGATCCCATATTTAAAACTGAAGATTCACTTGATTTAACATTTCATGAAGAATTATCTCTTCTTTGGAAGCTTATATGTTTTGCTATTCCTGTTGCAATCACTGCCCTTTCAGAAATGGCTATTTATGATGTTGGTACTATTATTATTGGTATATTCATGTTATCTACAGATGTGGGATATTACAATGCAGCAGATCCAATATCTAGAATACCTCTTATAATTTCACTTTCAATATCAACAGTACTACTTCCAGCTGCTTCTGAAGCATATGCATTGGGTAATAGAAGTCTTTTACAGGAGTATGTTGTTGATTGTTTAAGATATGGTATTTTAACTGTTGTTCCAATGTGTATTCTTATTAGTGTATTTAGTTGTCCTATTTTAATTATATTATTTGGACATACCTACATTCCAAGTTCAGATGTTTTAAGTATTCTTGTTATTGGAATGTCATTCTACAGTATCTACATGATTTGTAGTAGTATATTGCAGGGAACAGGACAGCCTAAACTTCCAATGTATATATTGATTGTTGGTATTATAATGAATATTACATTGAATGTGTTATTTGTAAAATCAATTGGTATTGTTGGTGCAGCAATTGCAACTACCATCGCCACATGTATATTGATGATTGTAATATTATACTGTGTTATAAGAAATACGAGAATATCAATCCCATGGAAGAATATTCTTATGATCATTATAAGTAATATTATTTTAACAATAGCTTGTATTATAATTCCAAAAACAATAATTGGATCTATAATTGGTTGTGTTGTAGGATGTGTAATCTATGTGTTATCATTAATACTTCTTAGAGCACTCTCCAAAAGAGATATTGATTTTTTCACAGCATATCTTTATAAAATAAAATTCATTAAACCATATATAGAAAAAATAGTAAAATTTATAGAAAAACACGACTTAATATATAAATAAACATGACACTGGGGAATATGTAATGAATAATCGAAAAGTAGAACTAACTAGAAAAACACGTGAAACAGACATAAAAATAAAATTAAACATAGATGGAAATGGTGAAAGTCACATTGACACAGGTCTTAAATTCTTTGATCATATGCTAGAATCATTTAGTCGTCATGGATTTTTTGACTTAGAAATAAATGTAGATGGAGATATTGAAGTAGATGATCATCATACCATAGAAGATACAGGACTATTGCTTGGAAAATGTTTTAGAGAAGCTCTTGGCGATAAACGTGGAATAAATAGAATGGGTTATTCCATAGTACCAATGGATGAATCACTATCAACTGTAGCAGTTGATATTAGTGGACGTAGCTACACTGTATTTAATGCTACTTTCCAATATCAGTACATTGGAGATGTTACCTCCCAAAATATTAAACACTTCTTTGAATCCTTTGCAATGACAAGTCAAATGAATATCAATATAAAAGCTGAAGGTGAAAATGATCATCATATATGTGAGGTTATATTTAAAGCCTTAGCACGTAGCTTAAATGATGCTACAAAAATCACACATAATCAAATATTAAGTACAAAGGGAAAATTATAGAACTTTCCCTACACTTTATTATAAGTATCTATTCTTTATTATCATTTAACGAAGTCCCATATAATATGGATCCATTTCTTCTATGAGCTGTTCTAACAACAGTATCATTACTTTTTTCTATTTCTCTTGCTTCATATGCAAGTTTTGATGCTGCAGACATCATTTCATGAGCAGCACTTACAAGTGGAATATAAACATGATAATCCTTTGTTTTAAAACAAGCTCTTACATTCATAGAAGATACCTGACATGCAATGGAATATGCTGCAATAGCTTTACTTTTAGCATATGGATTTTTAAAGTCAGCTGCATCCACAGCATTTTCCGCAGTAATAACAAGTTCTGGTAGTGAATATAATTTATCTTCATCAATATCCCGTATTACTTTATCTAATGTTTTATGAATTAATCTAAATACACCAGTTGTTGAGAGTACCATCAAGACATCAGAATTAAATACTGCCATTTCTGTAGCATCCAAAAATTCTCTTCTTGCTCCAATCATTGAATCAGCCTTTACTATAATATATCCAAGACCTTGTTCCTTCATAGAACCAATTGCACGTTCCCCTGGTCCATCACCAATTACAATTGTTGGAATATTCTTTTTAGATAGTGTTTCTCTTGCAGAGGATGGGGATTTAGCTCCAGGATCTGGACTAATAAATATAATAACATCTGGATTATACTCATCAATCTTTGGTAAAACATCATCCATCTGATTTTTACCCATTTTAGCTCCAGAACTTATTGTTCTCACATCAATATCTTCCCTATCTGCTCTTTCATCTAATATCATGTCTATTAATACAGATGTTCCTATGTTACCAACTTTTACAATTCCTATTTTTACTACCATGATTTCACTCTTATTATTACATAAATTCTATACTTATTTTTTTTATATTATTTTATTTATTTTCATATGCAGACTGTGTAAAATTATATCCAAAATCTGGTAAACATGCAGTATGGGTGTGAATATAACTTGCCAATGTGTTATTTTTTAGTAATCCATCATATTTACCTGTTATTCCAACACCACGTCTCATACTAAATGCAAAGTCATTTGAATTTGAGCCTGTGTATTCTACCTTAGAATAATGGAATTCATGTCCATGATATGTTGTATTTTTCTTTAGTATTGGATTATCCCTTTGAACATGTGCTATTGTATAGCTTAGTCCCTGTACCCTTTTTGTTAACATTGAATGATAAGGAAATACATCAACCATAGGTAGAGAATCTATTGTTTTACACAGATACATGAGTCCTCCACATTCAGCATATATTGGATGATTATCTTGTGAAAATTCTTTTATTGATTCAAGCATTGTAGTATTTTTTGATAATTCCTTCTTAAATATTTCAGGATATCCTCCACCAATATACAATGCATCAACAGATGGTAATTGTTCATCATGTATTGGACTGAAGTATTCTATTTTAGCATTGTTATATTCTAGTGCTTCAAGATTTTCCTTATAATAGAAGTTAAAGGCTTCATCAAATGGAACAGCTATTCTTGTTTTATGTTTTGTTTTATTAGGTGACCATATTGGTTCATATTCATTAATTATTGGATTAGAATTATCCATTATCTCCATTAATGCATCAAGATCAATATTTTCCCTTATTAATTCTCCCCATTTCTCTACAAGTCCAGATATACGTTCTTGTTCCACGGCAGGTATCAGTCCAAGATGTCTTTGTTCCATTGATATGGAATTATCCCTCTCAATACCTCCAAGAACACGAGTATTTGCTAGTTTTTCAACTGCTTCCTTTGTTTTTAAGTAATGTTTTTGACTTTTAACATTGTTTAAGATTACTCCTTCAATATCTATCCGTGAATCTAGTGCCTTAAATCCAAGAGTCATTGCTGCTGCACTTCTAACAAGACTACGACTATTTATTATCAATATTACTGGAGAATTAAGTGCTTTTGCAATTGAAGAAGTACTTCCTATATCATTAGTAGGACTTATTCCCTCATATAACCCTCTAACTCCCTCAATAATTCCATAATCTGCATGGGATGATGTCATTCCATTTTTGAAGGATTGTCTTATCTGTCCATCAGACATGAAAAATGAATCTAAATTACGAGAAGAAACTCCCGTTGCACAATTATGATATGAAGGATCAATATAATCTGGACCTACCTTAAATGGTTGTATTTTATGTTCATCAGATAATGCCTTCATAATACCAGTGGCTATGGTTGTCTTACCAACACCACTTCCTGTTCCTGTCAATACTACTCTTTTCATATAAATAACCTACTTGAGAAATAAAACTAAAAAAAAATATCATATCCATTTTATTTTAATACTTATTATAATTATATTTTAAATTAATAAGATATAGATTTTTAGAAAAAAATAAGAAAAATAAAATAGGAATGAAATTAAAATAATGAAATTATATGATAAGTATCTATAATAGGATAAAATATTATGACAGACAATAAAAGAATCATTGCATTATCAAATCAATTACGTGAAGAAGGTATGCAAGTTAGTATAAGAAGTACAAAAACTGCATGTGATGTATGGAACCTACTTAAAGGTACAACAAGTCTGACAAATCTTCAAACTGCACTAAAAAGTGTTTATATCAAGGATCATCACGATAATCAAAAGTTTGATAAGGTTTTTAATGACTTATTTATAGATGTTGATGATGCCAAAGGTCAAGTACTTGAAGATATGCCATACAATGGTAAAAATGATGATAAATCAGTTGAATATGAGGATATTATGAGTCTTCCAGATAACACTATTGAATCATCACAACCCTTATCACTTGAGAAGATGTTACCTCCAGATTTTAATCCAGAAACACTACAACAAAAAAGAATACATGAAAAAGACATACTGAAAACTGATATTAGTCATCTTAACTCATTTGATGAAAGAATTCTTGATCTTTGCAGAAAATTAGGAGATAAAATAGCAAATAGACGATCAAAAAGACGAAAACTAAAAAATGCTAAAACAATAGATATGCCAAAAACAATACGAAGAAATCTTAAAAATGGTGGTAAATTAATTAAATTATACCAATCAAAACCCCCAGTACGTAAGAATAAACACGTATTTCTAAGTGATGTTAGTGGTTCCTGTGATTGGATAAGTAGTTGGTTTTTTTCAATAATATATGGTTGTCAAAAATCATTCAATAAAATATACAGTTATGAATTTGATAACTCCATTATCAACACGACATCATACTTAAATAGTGAATCATACTATGAAACCTACCAGAATATCACAGCCCAAAGATTAAGACGTGGAATGATACATGGACAGTCTGATATGGCAAAATCATTCAAAGAATTTCTAAAGGATGCACCACTAAATCACAAGACTGTTGTAATTATACTAACAGATTGTAGGGATTGGAGAGGAAAAAGAGAAGAAGGTGTTCTGGAGAGTGCCCAAATACTAAAACAAATAGTTCAAAAAAGTTCAAAAGTACTTATATTTAATCCTGAAAATAAAAAACGTTGGAATACACCTACAAGTTGTGTAAAAGACTACCAAAATGCTGGTGCTAAGGTGTATGAAATTAAAAATCTGGAAAATCTTGCAAATTTAATTACAAATCTATAAAAAAAATCTTATAATGGATGTGCAGTAATTATTGTAAAACTTGAAGCATTAACTGTTATTATAATATTATCAACTCAGTATAATAGTTTTTACCTTTACGTGTTATTTTTGCATTACTTACTATTTTATTTTTACAGTACTCTATGCGTCTTTACATCAATATTTTTCTTAATATATTTAATTCCTAACTCTGTTGTATGTACTTTATCTATATTTTTAAGTAGATTACAAGTTAACACCCAAAAAAATGTATAAAAATAGATATTCAATCTATATCTATTTTTGTAAATGTGTTCCATACTTCTTCAAGAACATCCTTTTGATTAATATCATCAATTACATTATTTACAACATCTAATTCTGCATTTGTTTCTGGATATTTTGGTACTGCACTACATCCACCATCAGGAATTATTGATGTTTCATATGTTCCAATTGTTTTAGCTATAGCTTCTATTTCTATTTTATCAAGACTTATTAATGGACTAAATATTGGCATTCTACATTTATATCGTGTTGCTTCTATATTTCTTAGGGTTTGTGATGCTACTTGTCCAATACTACTTCCATCTGCTATTGCATTTGCATGATTAAATTTAGCAAGTTGTGCTGCTGTTTGATACATCCCACTCTTACATAACACACAAGTCATACGTGGTGGTGCTTGTTTTATTACATGTTCAAGGTATTGTCCAAAGTTTATTGTGTATAATTTAACTTTTACTCCTACAGAGTATCTTTGTAGTCTTTGTGCTTGTTTTTTAACCTTTTCTATTGTGTTTTTTGTGTATGGATTGTTATCACAGTGAAGTAATATTATTTTACATCCCCTTTTAAGCATTTGGAATGAAGCAACTGGTGAGTCTATTCCACTTGATATAAGACATACAACTGAACCCTGTGATCCTACAGGTAATCCTCCAAGTCCAGGTATTTTTTCTGTAAACATGTATGTTTTATTTTCACGTATTTCCACATACAATGTAAAGTCTGGATTTGACAGATCTACTTTTGCATTTGTTATATCTATAACTACAGATCCACAGTATCCTGCCATTTCTTGACTTGAAAAGTCATGATTTCCCACCCTTCTACATTTTACTGCAAATGTATCTTTTTGGGGATTAAATTTTCCTTCATCTATTACTTTTGGTATTATTTCATGAATTAATTCACTTATTTTTTCTTTATCTGTTATTGTTTGTGTTATTGGACTGTATGATACTATTCCAAACACTCTTGAGAGTACATCTGCTACTTTCTCATTAGTTTCTTCTGTTTTAAGTGTTAATCTTCCCTGATTATTTTCAAATTCACATTCAAGTTCTGATTTTATATTATCCATTAATCTTTTTTCGAATTTATGTCTTATTTTAGGACTTTTAATTCCAATTTCACCATATCTTACAAAGTATTCCATTATTTTCCCTCATCATAATTTTTGTGCTAAGTATTGTCCAAGTCTTCTTGATAGTGCTAGTATTGTATATATTGGTGGTAGTCCTGGTGCTTCTGGAAGTACACATCCATCTCCAACATATAAGTTTTCTATTTCTGTTTCTAGATTACTATCTACTATGTCTCCTATTCTTGCTGAGGATATTAGGTGTGCTCCCCTTACATGTGTTGAAGAGATACTTTCTATGTCTGCCCCAGCTTTTACAAGAATTGATGCAGCTATTCCACAACCTCTTGCTATTAATGATGCATCTTCAAAGTCTATTCCTTTTACTACTTCATTTGCATAGACATATCCTTTGGTGTTATCTGGTACTTTTACCATGAAACTTATTATATCATCACTTGTTGCATCAGGATGTGTTTCTTGTATTTTTGGTAGTAGGAATTGACTTGTGTGTGAAGCTATTACTATGTGTGGTAGTTTTATGAATTTGTTCATTTGTATTTCATTATCTTGTTGTGCTCCTTTATAATATCCACCTATTGTTACAAATGGATCTACAGCCAGTGTTTCTCCTGCTTTTATACCGGCAATTCTGAGTAATTTTGGAGTTACTATTCCACCTGCTGCAAGCACTACCACATCTGCATAGTATGTATTTGCCTTATCAGTTACAACTCCTTTTATTTTATTATCTTCCACTATGAGATTAATTACTCCTTCATCTGTAATTAATTTTGCCCCATTGGATTGTGCTACCTTAAGATCTTCTAAACTACTCCATTTTGCACCATTAGGACACCCCCATGCACATTTTCCACATATTATACATTTTTCTGGATTTATTCCCTTTGGCATTGGTTGCATCTCTAATCCTAATTCCCTTGCAGCATCTGCTAGAAGTTTGTTTATCTTTCCTTCATGTGATTTAGGCATTGTTTGAATTTGTATTTCTTCTTCTAATTGTTTTAGTTGTGGTGTTATATCTATGTCAAATTCTTTTAATTCATCAACTAATGCTGGAACATAATTTCCTGCTATTACTAGTGATGATCCACCTACACATGTGGTTTTTATTAATTCTAGTTCATTTTTATCCCATGGATCATAGAATTTATATGATTCACCAGGTGTTGTTTTGGGTCCTTTTTCTATTATTGTGATGTTCACGTCAGGATTTTTAGACAATTCTCTTGCTACACTTAATCCTCCAGTTCCTGCTCCTACAATAATCACGTCACTCATTATATCACCATTATCTTATTTTTTATAATCTTCTTTTTGTTTTTCTTTTTTCTTTCTATTTTTAGCTTTTTGAATAGGTGTTTGTCGAAGTATATCTGCTTCAACTTGTTTTTTATTTACTTTTTTATGTACTTGATTGAAGTTATCCATGACTTTATAATGGTGTTCTTCCTTTTGTGGTTGAGTAGTTGGTTTGTGAATATATTCTGCAATATTTACTCCAATTATTGCTGGTAATCCACATAGTACTACTGCTGCTATAGCAGGTATTAAAACTCCCATTAATAAATCAATACCTACTGTTATTGTGTCTATTGGAATAGTAACATTGGTTGTTGGCATATAATCCACTAGGAACAATCCAGCAGGATACGATAAGATATAACTTATAACAGTGTATAAAAGGCCCGTTAGTACTGCATAAGCTTTACTTTTTGTAATTAATGCTATTATAAAACCTATAGCTATTAGTATTACAAGATAACTTATTCCTATTCTTGCTAGTATTAGTGCAAGTATTGCTGATATTATAACAATTCCGAATTTTCCTAGAAAATTAAAAGAAGACATATTTTTTTATTCCCCTATTTTAAGCATTTTATTGTTAAAAAAAAATATAACAATTGTTAATACGGAATACCTATGAAACTAAATATTCATATTCCATACATACTATATATAAAAATATTAATTTAAATAGTTTTATCCAAATATAAGATATATAATAAAAGAATTTACTAGAAGGGATTATAAATTAAATATAAAACAATAGAAAATCCAAGTACACAAGAGGCATATGAACTTATTAAAGACGGATTTAATAAAAAATCAATGATTATCATCCTTGCTCAATGTCATGTAGAGTATGAAGGACGAGCACGTAGCAGATTAGACAAAGGTGATAGATTAATATTAATAAAAAAAGATGGAACATTTACAATACACCAAGAACTAAACCTAGATCCAGTAAACTGGCAAGCTCCTGGATGTAAAAATAAAGTTAGTCTAAAAGAGAATCAAATAATACTACAAAGTATAAAAACAAAGCCTGATGAAGAAATAACAGTCTACCTAGATACAGTCTACTGTGCAACATACTACAACTGTGTTGATACTAAAAATCTTGAAATAAGAGGATATGAAAAACACATGGTTGATCTTGCATGGGAAAAACCAGAATTAATAGAAAAGGGATTTAGACCAACAAGACGAGAATATCAGACAGAAAATGGATTTATTGATTTAATGGGAACTGATAAAGATGAAAAACTAATGATACTTGAATTTAAAAGTAGAAAAGCTGGTACGAATGCTGTGAAACAATTGAAAGGATATGTTGAATGTTTCATGGATAATAAAGAATTTGTTCGTGGAATAATTGTAGCACCTGACATAACAGACAATGCCTTGGAACTTCTCAAATCATTACAAATGGAATTCATACCACTAAATCCACCAAAGGATTTACTAACAAAAAAAGCATCAACTCTAGATTCATTCTTCTAAGGGAAGATTACATTAAAAATTCATAATCTTCCCCATTGATACTAAGTAGTATTGCATCAACAATACATGCAGTATTCCATCCAACAACCTTTGTTGCAACATCTTGTAATGGTTCAGGAATTTCTTCTACCCCATATGGTCTTATAATTATAATTGGTTTTCTAAAACCCTTTGCATACTTAATATGTTTTTCAATTAATTCTTTATCATCATCCCATAAACCTGATAAAACAATAAGTGCATCAGATTTATCAATTGCATCAACAAATCCATCACCTATCTTTGTAACATCACTCCATTTAAATGCTTCGGTAGATGATTCTAATCTTTTCATAAATATATTATAATCTTGACAATCCTTAGGATATGATATAAATAACTTCCATGTTGTCATATCATCCTCTGGAAATAAATCTAACATGATAGTTCCTCCTTTAATTATACCTTTTTTTTATTTACATTAATAATTTACTATTAACTCCTTTGATATATATTTTTTATAGTTTAGAACTATATTTTTTTTTATTATTTTATGAAAAATACCTTCTTATTTTATTTTCATAGGACATACAATTATAAATCATTATATTTTTAAAGTATTTAATTTTAGGCTTTGTAGAAGATATCTTTTTAAAATTTTTTTTACTCTTCTATCACTATTGTAAATATGTATTACTAATTTTAGATAATTTATTTTTATTATAGTTTCCATGTTGTGAATGTACTATTTCATAATAACTTATTTCAATCCCTAGTTTTCATAACTAAAACTTCCCTCTTATCAAAGCAATATATTCATAAATTATTAAATAAGTAATTAGTATATAATAACCTTTTTTCACAAAAATAAACACCAAATATAAATATCTACTAAAAAGTAATTTTAACAATATAATAAGAATATAGTTTTAAATCCTGATAAAATTAAATCAATGGACTAAAAAAAAGTTTATATTAAAATAAGCTAAATTATTAATTAAAGAGGTGTATATTAATGAAAGATTTTAAAATAGCTACTTGTCAAATGAATGTTGTTGATAATAAAGATACTAATATAGAACATGCAATCCAGTTAATTAAAAAAGCCTCATCTAATGGAGCTAAACTTATAACACTACCTGAAATGTTTAATACACCATATGATAATAGTAAATTTATTGAGTATTGTGAAGAGGAAACCACGAGTAAAACCCTAAATTCTATGCAAGATATAGCTAGAGAGGAAAATATTTATCTACAATCAGGATCAATACCAGAAAAAGAAAGTAACCACTTATATAACACAGCTTATCTTATAAATCCTAAAGGAAAAATAATAGGAAAACATAGAAAAATGCACATGTTTGATATTGATACAGATAATATGAAATTTACTGAGTCTGATACACTCACACCTGGAGACTCAGTTACAACAATTAAAACACCCCTTGCTAACATATCCATTGCAATATGTTATGATATACGTTTTCCAGAATTATGGACATTAATGAATAAAAACAACAGTGATATTATACTACTTCCTGGAGCATTCAATAAAACAACAGGCCCACTTCATTGGGAGACTTTAATTAAAGCCAGGGCAATTGATAATCAATGCTATGTTGTTGCAACAAGTCCAAGTCAAATAGAAAATCCATACTATGTTGCATGGGGCCATTCAATGATAGTTAATCCCTGGGGTAAAATCATTGCTAAGGCCCATGAAAATGAAGAAATACTATATGCTAATATTACACAATCATCACTTAGCTCTGTTCGTAATCAAATCCCAGTACTTACCAATAGAAGAAATGATATTTATGACACAATATTAAAATAAGAATGAATAGTTTTAAAAAATAGATTCTCTTTTAAACTTTAAAATAAACTATTTTTATTTAAATTTTTATTTAAGAAATAGAATTTAACTTTTTTTTAGAAAAAGAAGAATAAATTAAAGAAATACTTTAATTATTCTTTTATGAATATAACATCAGTTGTATTACATCCACTGTTATATGCTTGTCTATCACCTGTTACTATTGTAATGTTATTAACATTTTTAACAGGAATAATGATGTTTTTAAGATCTATAACTCCATTATTAATTGTGTAGTAGATTGTTTGATTATTTTCATCTTTTAAAGTTACACCATTAACTTTTAGACAAATTTTATTTGTTCCTACTACGAAATTTCCTTGATAGTCAAGTATTTTAGCAGTTACATTCATTGTTTTATCTGTTTTTGATACTGATACATTGTTTATATCGATTGAAATATCTGATTTTTCAACATGGAATACTGTGGTGTTTTTTGTTTCTTGATATATTTTATCAGCATATACTGCTTCTACTGTGTAGTTTCTTAAAGTATTGTTTTTATCTACAGATGCCATACCTTGTGGTATGTGGTATGTGTAAGTTGCAGTGTTATTTATTATATCACTAAAGACTATGTTACCATCATCATCTTTTATGGTTTTACCATTTATTTTAAAAATCACACGTCCAGTATTTATTGTTCTGTTTTCTGCATTTGGTGTTATATCAGCTATTTTTACTGTGAATGTTATGTTTGTATTTTGTTTTACTGTTGTAGTTGATGTTGTAACATTTAATTGTGTCATACGTTTTCCAACTATTACAGTAGCCTCTTGTGCTCTTGCACTTTCATAGATGTATGATCCACTGTATGATGCAGTTACATTCTTAATATTTCTAAGATACATGTCAAGATGTAGATTATATCTTACAAAACCATTTTCAACTTTTAATTTAAGTGGATTTGCTGTACTATTAAAGCTTCCATCTTCACGTAATGTTTTACCATTAAGTTTAAATACAAGATTTCCACCATTTACAAGGTTACCATATTCATCAGTAATTTTAGCAATTAAAGTTATGTTTTCACCAATAATACCACTTGCAGGATAAACTGTAACTGTTGTTTTAAGTTTATTTGCTGTAAATAAAGTTATATCATATGAAGCATCGTGTGTGTTATTTCCAAGATAAACTACTTCTACTGTGTTATTTAATGAATTTACTTTGTATGTGTATTTGTAATTACCATTGTTATCTGTTGTTATGTTGTATGTTTGGTTGTTTATGATAAGTTTTATTGGAGTGTTTTTCATTACATTTCCATATTCATCATATAATGTACCATTTATTACTACATTAGAGTTGATTTTAACATCAGAAATATTATTTATATCAACATCAGTTAGTATTTTTCTTACATCAAATGCAACTCTTGTATTTGCAGATAAGTATGAATCATTACCAGAGTATGATACATCTATTGTGTTTACTTCTATTTTATTTGTTTGGAATGTGTATTTATAATTACCATTATTATCAGTAGTTACATTAACTGTTTTATCATTAATATTTAGAGATATTGTTGTGTTAACAAGTTTATTTCCAAACTCATCTTTGAGTGTACCATTTACTGTAACATTATTTCCAATTACTATTGTAGATATTTTATTTACATCTATAATTGAACTTATTTTTCTTACATTAAATGAAGTTACATTAGTTGAATAATCATGTGAATTGTTACCCTCATATATCACATATACCTCATTTGTTCCCAGAACATTTGTTATGTAATCATATGTGTAGTGTCCAAATTCATCTGTTACTAGAGATACCATTTGATTGTTAACTGTAAGAACTACTTTTGTATTTGCCATGATATTTCCAAATTCATCTTTGAGTGTACCCTTGATTAGAACATGTGTGGACATTGTAGTATTTTTTATTTCATTTATAGAAATTGATGTTTCAATACCAACTACAAAGAAATATTTTATATCCCCATTCATTTTATATGTATCATTTCCATAATAGATAGCTTGGACTTCATTTATATCCACAAAATCTGTTTTATAAGTGTATGTAAATACTCCCTTTTCATCAGTAGTTACAATAACTTGACGATTATTAATCATTAAAGTAACATTTACATTAGATATTATGTTTCCATAAATATCTGTTAATGTACCACTTATTTGTGCATTATTACCATATGTGGTAGTTTTTATGTTATTTAATTTGATGGTTGTGTTGATTTTTGTTACATTGATTATTGTTTTATTTTCTACTTGATTATATAATGCATTACCACCATAAAATCCAATTATACTAATTGTTTCTTCTTGTGTTGGAATGAATGTTGTTTTATAATATCCAAATTCATTTGTTGTTACATTTACTAATTTACCACCAATATTAAGTGTTATATTGAAGTTAGATAAAACATGACCAAATTCATCTTTAAGTATACCTTCAATTGAAGTATTTTTTCCAATCTCTATAGTATTATTAGAAGTTACTGTTAATTTTGTATTGATTTTATTTACATTGAATGATGTAGTGTTTGCTGATGGATTATGAGTAGAATTTCCAATGTATCCCACTATTACATTAATTATTCCTGCAGTTTCTGGAGTATATTTAAATTTAAAGTTTCCTTCAGAATCTGATAAATTATACACCAAATTATCATTTACTAAAAAGCTTAACTCAGTATTAGGTAATATATTACCAAATTCATCATATATAGTTCCATTAATATATGTAGAAGATCCAATTTTTATATCTTCCACATGATTTATAACTATTTTAGTATTTAATGGTATTACTGTATAATATATTTCATTTGATGATGGATTATAAGTATAATTTCCATTATATTGAACAATTACTTTTTTTATTCCTATTGATTGACTTTTACGTATGAATTGATACTTTCCATTAACATCACTTGTTGTTGTGTATGTTTCTTCATCAATAATAATTGAAACTTCAGTATTTGGTAGAATATTTCCAAACTCATCATATACTGTACCATTGATTAATATACTTTGACCAAATTTCACACTACCATTAGTTAAATTTGTACTTACTGTTATTGCTGTGTTTATAGGATTTACATAGAAGTTTGTTTGATTACTTGTTGGATTATATGTACTGTTTCCCAAGTATTTCACTAGAACTAATCTTGAACCTATAATATATGTAGTATATGGCATTTCATAGTATCCTTCATTATTAGTCATAATTGTGTATTCTTTTCCATTAACAACTATTATAACTTCTGTATTAGGTAAAATATTTCCATATACATCTTTAAGTACACCATTTATAATAATTGAAGATCCTATTTTCACACTATGTGTGGTATTTACTGTTATGGTTGTGTTTATAGTAGTTACATTTAATGATGAAGAGTTTGATGATGCATAATGTGTTAGATTTCCATCATATGATACTATAATATTTTTTATACCAACATTTGATTTAGTAACATTCATTGAATATTTTCCATTGTTGTCTGTTGTAACATTACTACTTTTTACTTCACCATTTATTACTACAGATATGTTTACATTTGAAAGTGGTTTTCCAAATTCATCTTTTAAAATTCCAGATATTGTTATGTTTTTTCCATAAGGTATATCACTAACTGGATCTAGAGTTATTGTTGTTTTTATTTTACGAACTGTGATTGCTGTTTGAGCATCTGAAGAATAATAAGTACTGTTTCCAAGATAACTTACTGATACACTTGCTTTTTTCATTTCAGATATGGTATAATTATATGCATAATTTCCATTTTCATCTGTAACAAATTGAATAGTTTTACCATTTATATCTATTTCTATTGGAGTATTTGGCAAGATATGTCCAAATTCATCTTTAAGTGTACCATTTATAGTTACTGTTGAACCTACTGGTACTTGATCTATATTGTTTACTGATATTTTTGTATATATTTTATCAACATAATATTCTGTCTTGTTTAATGAGGTAGCATATTTGTTATCTCCAATATATGCTACAACCACCCCCTGTTGAATAGAACTGTTTGCTATTTCAATTGCAGTATATTTTCCTTTATCATCAGTTGTTACATTATATACTTTATTTCCAAATGTTATTGTGATAGTTGCATTTGCTATTGGATTTTTATTTTCATCCTCTAAATATCCCATTATATATATTTTATCTCCATCTTTTAAAGGTGGACTTGGTATAATAGATAACGTTGTATTTAGTTTACGTACATTGAATGATGTTTTTATAATACTTGGATTGTGTGTATTGTTACCATGATATGCTACAGTTACATCAAGAGTATCTTCCATTGTTGTTTTGTATATATATTCATATTCACCCTGAGCATCGGTTGTTACTTGATATGTTTCATTATTTATTCTTATTTTAATGTTTGTATTTGGCATTATATTTCCAAATTCATCTTTGAGTGTACCTTTTATTGATACATTTTTATCTACTGTTGTATTTGCCACTGGATTTACTGTGATATTTGTATTTATTTTTACTACATAAGTATGAAATCCAATACTACTTGGATTTAGAGCTGTATTTCCATAATAGTATATGATTACATCAAAAGATCCTTCTCTATATACATTATATGTGAATGTATATGTTCCATTTGAATTCGTAGATACTGTAATATTTTTATTATCTTTTTCAAAACATAGTACTATATTTTCATTAGAAACTATGTGTCCAAATTCATCTGTTAAATTACCAGTTAATGTTATATTCTGTCCTATTATTGCATTTGATATCTGATTTACTGTAATTTTTGTATTTAATTTTTTTACATTAAATTCTGTACTGTTTATACAGGAATCATATCCTATATTTTCATTTCCAAAGTATTCTACAGTTACTAAAACCTTATTTCTTTCAATAGAAGATGAGTATGTTGTAAATGTTGCTACTCCATTTTCTTTGGTTATTAAATTGTATTTTTTATCATCAATTGTTAGTACTACTTTTTCTCCAACAAGACCATTACCATTTGTGAGTGTTACTTTGATTATGTTTGTTTTATTTACCTTTGTATTGGTTGCTTCTACTTTTATGTTTGTGTATATTTTTTGGATAATTATTAATACTGTTGTGTTAGATACAGTATAATTTTCATTTCCCATAAATGTTACAGGTAATTCATATTCACCAACAGATAAATCTACTGGAATTACTACGTTACCATTATTGTCAGTTACTCCCATTACTTCTGTTCCATTTGGTAATGTTACAAATACAGTTCCATTTTTTATTACTGCACTTGTATTAGCATCAAGTACTGTGATATTTAATTTACTATTTTTATAAGTAGAATTTAATATTGTTGCTTTGGTTGTACTTGGTTTTTTTGTTATATTATTTATTGGATCTTTATCATGACCTGGAATTAATTCAAATACATAGTAAGGAATTATAATTCCATCAATGTGAATTAATTTATCATATTTTTCTCTTTTTATTGAGTAGGGGAAGTAAATATAATTTGTTTCAATTATTCTATATGAACTATTATAGTATTTACTGTACATATCAGGATAAAAATTCTTAAGTATTTGTTTTGATTGTTTTTCACTTACATATTTAGTTGTATCATTTACTTTTAGGAATGTTTTAAGACCATCTGGTGTTTTGATTATGTATTTGTTAAGAGCATATTGTCCCTTGGTTTCAACTACCCAGTTAGTAGAAGCACTATTAATATGCCAATCATTTATAATCTGTGACATATTCACTGTTCCATCCCATGTCAAACTTGATCCACCAGAAGATGTCTGAGGTATATAATTTCTTGCTGCAAATTCAGTTGAATTTCCGTTTTCTGTAATATTTTCTTGTAATTCACCATTTGAATGTATAAAAAAATAAGCTGTTTCAGTACCATTTGTATCTACATTTAATGTGTTATTTGTAGTTTTTAGTGATTTTTTATTTGTATTTGATTTTTGTGTGTTGGATGTTATGGTTTTATTTGAATTTACTTGTTTACTTTCTTTAATTAAATTATCTTTATTTATATTTTTATTTGTTTGATTTTTTATTATATTTTTAAAGTAGGATTTATCTTTTGAAGTATTCATACTAATTGTATTATTTACACATATATCACTATTTGAAGATATAGTAGTTGGTGTATCATTAATATTTGTTGCATTTACTGCTGATAAGGCTACAAATATTAAGAATACTGTACAAAAAAGAAACATAAATCCTTGTTTATTAACCAAAAATATCACCTCTCTTACTTTATTATATATTACACATATATAATCAGATATAATCCCTATTTAAATTACACCATGAAATTATATTAAATTTAAAAGTATATAAACATAACTAAAAAAAGAAATATTAATCTTAAATTCAAAAAAAAATGGAAAATAAATCATTTTTATAAAAATAATCTAAAATTTTACTATAATAATATTTAATGAGTATCCAACAAATACTCTTTTTTCCAGTAATTAAGTATGTGACAATTATTTGTCCTATTAATTGTATATCTTTTTATTAAATATACTTATAGAAAACAACACAAAATATTTGATAATTATAAACATAGTAAAACAAAATCTTGTTGAAAACACAAAATAGAATTATTACATGCTCTTAATTATAAAAAAATATTTCATTCTATAGAAAAACAATCCCCATATACTAAATACACATACACTATAGTTAGGATAAAATAAGATATTTTAGAAAAAATATGAAAAATAGGAAAAAAGTAATATTATTTTTTAGATTTAGCTTTTTTCTTCTTAGGTTTAGGATCAATTTTTTTAAGAGCTTTGTTTGCAACCTTTTTAAAGTCTTTATCACCAGTTGCTGCCCTTCGTGCTTTTTTAATAGGATCAATAGCTTTTTTATCCTTAATATCACCTAAAGCCTTTGTTGCAGACGTTCTAACACCCCAATCATCATCAGTTAAAAGTTCAATAATAGGGTCTACCGCACTTTTTACTTCCATTTCCCCAAGTGCCTTTGCTGCAAACTTTCTAATAGCAAAATCCTCAGAACCAAGAGCATTTATAAGTTCTTTTGCTACAGTATCATCACCAATATCTTTTAGAGCCAAAATAACATATTTTTGAACTAAAATATTATCACTTTTTAGTGCAGATATTAATGGTTTAATAGAATCTTGACCTATTGAAGCTAAGGATTTAGCTGCCTGAAATCTTACAAGAGGATTTTTATCAGTGAATGTGTTGATTAATATATCAATTGCATCTGTAGGATAATCTACTAATTCTTTACATGCTTCTAGACGAACTTCATGGTCTTCGCTAGTCATGTTTTCTTTCAATGTATCTAATTCAGTCATAAAAAAATACAACTCCATACTAAAATTATACACCAAATACTACAGTGTAACTTTTAGTTTTAATCTTTGATTATATATCTATAAATAATAATACTTAAAAATAGAGTATAAAACGTCACTGTTAGAAGTTCAGTGGAATATAACTTTTCATATTTTTTTAAATCCCAAAATACTAGTGTTAGTTTTGCTCGTGTTTCTGCTCCTTTAAACGTTTTCATTTTTCTTTTTATGTGTTTTGGCATTATTTTAAGGAACATATTTTCTAATCGGCTACTAGTCCTTTCTATTTTTGAATATTCACAATTTTATTTATGTTTTTAAGATATGGTTGTATAGTTTTTTCACATATTTCTATTATTGGTTTATAATAATTTTTTTTATTATTTAGAATATCTTCACGTATTTTTCTAGAATTTTTAATAGTCTGTGCATATATTGAATTTATCCTCTTC
>NZ_MAIF01000154.1:0-4822 GCF_001729395.1 Methanosphaera sp. A6
TACATAATGTATACAAAGTATGATTTGATGTTTTCAAGATATAATAATTTTTTTAGAAAATTGAAAAAATAAAAAAAAATATCATATAACTTCAAAAATTTTTTTCATATGTACACATGAAGATTACATTCAACTACTCCTAATTACAACAACATACTTCAAAAGAATATATCAAATTCAAATACATAATATTTTTAGAAAATATAGTTTAATTGTGTACATCAAGTATACATCAGATAATTTATGTTTACAACATGTACACAAAAGTACACAAAATATTTTTAATGTGAAGATATATCGAATTAGAATATTTAGAACTATTTTTTAGAGTGTACATTATGTACACATTAACCAAAAGATTATAAGTAACAACATACATAATTATAGATAAGAAATCTTAAATTATAATAATGTACACATAATGTTTACATCAAAATATTCATGAAAAAAAAGGTACAGATGTATTAAAATTATGAAATACACAAGATACAAACAATACATGATTTTAATAAAAAATACAACAATTTGATGATGTACACATACATGTACACATACAAAAATGATAATTATATTAAATGAATGAGACATGAGTATATAGCTATTTGAAAGGAAATCTAATGTGTACATCATGTATACATATAGAATATTTTTAAGAAAAAAGGGAATCATAGATATGAGTTCAAAAACAGCAACAATTAGATTTAAAAATGGAGAAAAATGGGAAGAATTTATAGAAGCTATTGAAGAAAATCATGGTACTAGTAGAGGATATATTGGAAGTACTGTTGAACAGCTTATTGAAATATATCTTCAAAACCCAGATATAACAGCCAATAAAATTAACTCCATACTAGATGATAATCAAAGAATTAAAAATGAACTCAAAGAACTTGAATTATCAAATAATGATGAACAATTAAGTAACTTGAAATCACAAAATAAAGAACTTACAGATGATATAAATACAAAAGATACTAAAATCAATGAACTTGTAAATGAACTTGATAATATTAATACTATGTTAAAAGAAATTGAAGAGAAAAACAGAAAACTACATAATAGAAATATTGAATTAGAAAAAAAGAATCTTGAACTTAACAGTAAATTAGAGTATCCTGAACGTGAAAATAAATTACTTCAAAAGAATTATCAACAATTAGAAGAAACCTACAAACAACTAAAAGAAGACAATAAAAGTATTAATGCAATGTTTGAAACTATTAACAATGAATTAAAACAACAACAAAAAGATACACGTACTGCAAGAAGTGATTATAAACACATAGTTGAAACATTGAATAAATTACAAAAAGAATATAACAATCTTCAAAATGAAAACAAAGAATATAGAGTTATATTTGCTGAAATTAAAAAAATGTCATTGAAAGAAAGAATATTTGGTGAATATCCTGATGATATTAAAGAATTAACTTCAGGAAAATAAGTAATAAGGAGAAGTTAAGAATTTATTTCTAAATTTTTTGACTTCTCAATAATTAATTCCATCTCCCCATTATATTCTACTACCCTTGCTGTAACTGTAATATTCATTCCATTATATAATGTGGTATTTAATGAGGTACTTGGAAAGATAACTACTTTTATCACATTACTTCCATCATTTAATGTAATAATCATCGTTCCAGTTTTAGTAATAGTGTAGTTTTCAATAATTCCAGTGACTTTCACTTGATTATCTATTTTTGATTTATCAATTTCATTTACTGATAACTCCTCTGGATTTACATACCCTGATAAGATAATTAATCCTATAAGTCCCAGTATTGTTGTTGTTAATGTTATTTTAAATATTTCTTTATCATGCATAACGACTTTTATTAATAATATGACAAGTATTATTAATAATTATTTTTGTAAGTCTATCATCTGATGAAGTTTACTTAAAGTATCTACCTCATCAAGACCAATATCATCACGAACTCCTTTTATTGCTGGAAAACGTAGTGAATAACCTGATTCATATTCATTACTTTCTACAATTTCACTATATGCAATTTCAAGTATTACTTTTGGTTTGAAAAGAACGTTCTGTTCTGATTTAGATATTATTAGTTTTTCCATCCGTTTTGTAAGGGAAGCTAAGAGATCATCATCCATACCTGTTGCTGCATGAACTAATGTTTTATATTCCCCAGTTTTCTCATCAAGTAAGGATAATAAATACGATCCAAAGAATTTAGCTCTTTTACCTTTACCATAAGTTCCACCTGTTATTACACAATCAAGTGTTTCACGTAATGGTTTGTATTTAAGCATGTTTTTTCCACGTTTACCTGGAGAATAGGGACTTGTAACATCTTTAAACATTATACCTTCATGTCCTTCATCTATAGACCATGTGAATAATTTTTCTGCTTCTGTATAATTTTCTTGAGAAACTATTTTCATAGTACTTAGTTCCACATTTTTACTTGTTGTAACAATCTCTTCAAGTAATTGTCTTCTTTGAATTATTGGTAGTTCTGCTGTTGGCTTATCATAATATAATACATCGAATAAAAATACTTTTAAAGGTATTTTCTCCCTCATTTTATCAATATCATATTTACGTTTTACACGTTGAAGTATGTATTGGAATGATATTGGTTTGTTATCTTTTGTTGCTATTACTTCTCCTTCAACAATAAAATCCTTAGAAGGTAGGGCTTCTTCTATATATTCTACTACTTCAGGTAGGGCATTTGTTACATTTTCTAAACGTCTTGTAAATATCTTTGTTTTATTGTTATAATGATGAATTTGAACCCTTATTCCATCATACTTTGTTTCACATATTACCTTTTTCATCTCAGTAATACTTTCTTTAATACCTGGACTTAATTGTGCTAACATTGGTTTTATTGGTTTTCCTGGTGTTATTGTTAAGCTTTTTACTGATTCTATGGATTCTTGTGCTCGAGATGCTACTTCTCCAAGATCATTTGATAACATATATGCTCTATCAATAATTTCTTTATCAATATTATATGCTTGAGCTATTGCCTCAACTAGTGTTCCTTCACCCACACCTATCCTTAATCTTTCTGTTATTGTTCTTGTAATATATTTTGCCTCGAGAGGTGAAGCTGAAGTATATAATTCTAGAAGATAGTTTATTTTTTTGTTTTGTGATTTACTTCCAGTTATTGATTCTGTTTTTCTAAGATTTGATAGTACTTTCTTAACAGTTAATGGTACTTTGAAGAATGTTACTTGTTTGTTATTCTTAATAAGTTCCTCTGATATTTCCCCCATATCCCCTACTTCTGCTAACTTATTTTCTATGGATTTTGTACTTTCACCTAATAGATTGGATAGTGCTTTTATTATTAGTTGAGTTGATATACCCATTTCTTTATCACTCCATGGTGGAAATATTTTACCTTGAAGTAATAGAGTAATATCATATGTTATATCAGCATCAGTTTCTTTTATATACATAAGAAAATCGGCTATAATATCTTGTTTTTCTAGACGACTTGATGTACTACTGATTTTTTCATATACCTCAACTAATTTTTCATAAGAAGTATTTGTCATGTATATCCCTATATTAATGCTTTAAATAGTTTATCTTCTGATTGTTTAATTTTAAAAATCATGATATCTTCTTTTTGTACTATTTCCTTGATTTGTTTTATTTTTTCTTCTGGAAAATCCCTTCCAAGATATACTGCTTCTGGTTTCATAAAGTCTATATCAATATTATTTTGAGTAATATCATATACTTCTTGAAGTTTAGTATTAAGTTCTTCTTGAAATTCATTTGAATTGAGAACATCAACTAGATTTTCTATTAATTTTTTATAGTTATAGTTAAGTTGATTATCTTTAATTTCAAGATAATTTCCATTTAATATTTCATTTATTTTAGAATGTGTCATTGAATATGTGTATACTGGTTCTAATAAATTATCTAACATCGTATATTCAGTTTCAGTATATTTATAACTCATTATATATACCCATTGATTATCATATGTATTTATTTTATCTTTTGTTTTAAGAAGTGATGCATATACAGAGTTGTATACATCATAATTTATGTCAGATTTACTGTTAATATAGTATACTGGGAATATTTTCTGTAATTGTTCTATTATTATTTTTCTTATTTCTTTAAAGTTATATGTTACACAGATTCCTTCATGATTATATCCATATTCCTTCCATACATAATCCTTATTATATGGTGTTTGAAATAGGGTTGTGTATATATTATCCTGATATAATTTCATTGTATAATATGTATTAACTATTGAAAAAACTATTTGTTGGGTAATAAATTGATTCATATATTCTTTCCATTGTTTTTGATCATTACAAGACATATCCTTTGTATCCTTAGAATATACAAGAGTCATTAATTTTATAAATGGAAATGATGACTTCTTAATTATTTCCTTTTCATCATCCTTTAAGAAATTTGGATCTTCTTCTTGTAACTTAGCTATTTGTTGTTGCATTAATGTGTTTAATTGTGTTTTTATAACTTTTTCATAATCTATTTTTATAAGTGAATCATCATAATCAGGTTGTTTTTTTGATTTAGTCAAAAATAATTTACCTTCACATAGTTTAATGAGTGTATCTTCATCTATATTACTTGGATAATACTGTCCTAATACTGGTGGAAAATGTTCTATTTTAATTTTATCAGCATTTTCCAACTCTTTAACATCTGATTTTGTTGCAAATATTTCAAAGAAATCTTCTTTCCATTTTTTATTTAATTTATTATCAACCATTTTATCACCCGTTTTTAGAATCCATTTTTTTATTATATGTATAATTATAATAGTTTTTTTAATTTCTTCTTAGT
>NZ_MAIF01000155.1:0-14260 GCF_001729395.1 Methanosphaera sp. A6
ATCTAAAAATAAAAATAAATAATTAATCTTTGTAAAATAAAGTTTACGCCGAGAATGGGATTTGAACCCATGAGGAGATAACTCCACGGGATCTCAAGTCCCGCGCCTTACCTGGCTAGGCTATCTCGGCCTCTAAAAAAATAAAAAGAATAAAACTATTTGAAATCTATTACTATATATGATAGTAATAATTTATATAGTTTGTTATTTTATCTATGCTTTAAGTTCTATTTCGATACTTACATTATCAGGAACATTAACTTTCATAACTTGTCTCATTGCACGTTCATCTGCTTCAATTCCCACAAGACGTTTATGAATTCTTAATTCCCATTTTTCCCATGTTGCTTTACCTTCACCATCTGGACTTTTTCTAGTAGGTACTACTAATTTTTTAGTTGGTAAAGGAATAGGTCCTGATAAATCTACACCAGTTCTTTCAGCTATTTTTTTAAGTTGATTACATACATCAGCTATTTTTTCTGGATCTGTACCTGTTAATTTAATTCTAGCTTTGTTCATATTCATTCTCCCTAATAAAACCTTTTCATATCGATTATCCAACAACTTATATTATATTCAAAAAAATTTACATGAATAGTATTTACTATATGATAAACTTAAGTTTATTAAAAATAGTATCATTATGGGATATCGATTAATTAAAAAAAAATTAATAAGTAAAAATTAATTTACTTATTTTGCATCAGTAATGTCTATACACATTCCTGCTGCTACGGTTTGACCCATATCACGGATAGCGAATCTTCCCATGTGAGGAATTTCTTTGATGTTTTCAATTACCATAGGTTTTGTTGGTTTAATGGTAACTAAAGCTGCATCTCCTGTTTTAAGGAAGTCAGGGTTTTCTTCTTTAGGTTGTCCTGTTGCAGGATCTAATTTTACATCTAAGGATAAGAAAGTACATGCAACTTGTGCTGTGTGTGCGTGGAATACAGGTGTGTATCCAACTGTCATTACACCAGGATGTTGTAATACAACGATTTGTGCTTTGAATTCTTTAGCTACACTAGGAGGGTTTTGTGTTGTACCAGCAACGTCTCCTCTTTTAATATCGTTTTTACCTACACCTCTTACGTTGAATCCAACGTTGTCTCCAGGTTCTGCTTTGTCAAGAACTTCGTGGTGCATTTCAATAGATTTTACTTCACCAGTTACTCCAGCTGGTTCAAATGCTATGTTTTCAGCTGTTTTTAATATACCAGTTTCAATTCTTCCTACAGGTACTGTACCTACACCAGTAATGGAGTATACATCTTGAATAGGTAATCTTAATGGTAAGTCTACAGGTTTATCTGGTTCATCTAATGCATCTAATTCTTGTACAAGAGTGTTTCCTTTGTACCAAGGTGTGTTTGAACTTTTCTCAGAGATGTTATCTCCTTCAAATGCAGATACTGGTATGAAAGGTACGTCTGAAGGTTTAAATCCTACTGTTGAGATTAAAGCTCCTAATTCTTCTTTTAATTCATTGAATTTATCTTCAGAGTAGTCTACTACATCCATTTTGTTAATTGCAATAATTAATTGGTTTATACCAAGGGTTCTTGATAAGAAGATGTGTTCTTTTGTTTGTGGCATGATACCGTCGTTTGCTGCTACTACAAGAACTGCTGCGTCTGCTTGTGATGCACCAGTAATCATGTTTTTAACAAAGTCACGGTGTCCTGGACAATCTACTACAGTGTATTCGTATTTTTGTGTTTCGAATTTAGCGTGAGCAAGATCTATAGTTACTCCTCTTTCTCTTTCTTCACCGAGTTTATCCATAACAAATCTGAATTTGTCTTCTCCTTCATCTAATTGTTGTTCAGCAATAGCTCCTTCTAATAATAAAAGGTGTCCTACTAATGTTGATTTTCCGTGGTCTACGTGACCAATAAATGCTAAGTTCATGTGTGTTTTTTCTTTTGCCATTATATATCCTCCATAATTAAAACATGTATTGAATATAATATATAAATCAGGAACTATTAGAAAATAGTATGATTTATAAAGTGTTAGTAAGCCGATTGCTAGATTATATCTAGAGAACGTCCCCTAACAAAGTAATAAAGAAATATACTGTACTATTGTACTACAAAGAAATATAACCAGGGAATAGTTATATTCCCTTGTAAAATAACATATTTCTTTTTATTATCTTTAATTACTTAATAAATTACAATAATTTCCTAAACTTAAATGAAGTTTAGATATATAAAATTATCTTTTATTAAATAAACTATATATATTTTTTTATTAATATACTTTTTAGTATTTAATTTAAAAAAAAGTATACGAAAAAGAAGTATACTTATCCTAAGTAGTGGTCAGGTCCATATGGTTCTGGAGTTAGACCTTTTCTTTCACGTATTTCTTTTACGATTTTGTTTTGTAATTCTCTTGGGATTCTTTCAAATCCAGAGTTTTCAGTAGACCAAATACAACGTCCTTCTGCTGCTGATCTTATATCTCCAGCAAATCCAAACATTTCTGAAACAGGTACTTTAGATTCAATAGTAGACATATCTCCTTCTTGACCCATTTCTACAATTTGTCCTCTTCTGTTTTGTACTTCACGAGTTGCTGCACCCATGTAATCTTGAGGTACACTTATGTATACTTTTTGCATTGGTTCCATTAATGTTGGTTGTGCTAACATTATTGCTCCATATACTGCTTTTCTTATAGCAGGTAATACTTGTGCTGGTCCTCTGTGTACTGCATCTTCGTGTATTTTTGCATCCATGAGACTTATTTTTATTCCCATAGCTTTTTCATTTGCAAGTGGTCCATCATCTAATGCACTTTCAAATCCTTCCATTAATAACTCTTTAATTTCATCTAAGTATTGAATACCACGAGTTTTATTTACAAATATACTGTGTTTGTATACATCCCATACTTTTTTAGCTTCATCTTTGTCAAGACCATGTTCTTGGAATGTTTTAGCTAATTCTTTACCTTTTACTCTTCCTTCTGGGATTTCTCCTTCAGAAATAGCATTCATTAAATCATCAGATAATGGTTCAATATCTATGTAGAATCTGTTATGTTTGTTAGGTGATTTTCCTTCAACATTTGTTGCTGTACCTGCAATAGTTTCTCTGTATACTACAATAGGTTCAGATGTTTCTACTTCTAATCCTTTATCATTAATTCTGTAGATAATAACTTCTAAGTGTAATTCACCCATACCAGCAATTAAGTGTTCACCAGTTTCTTCGTTAATTTCTACTCTTAATGTTGGGTCTTCTTTACCAACTTGTCTTAATACTTCAATAAGTTTTGGTAAATCTTTTGTGTTTTTAGCTTCTACTGCTACTGTTACTACTGGTTCAGATATGTGTTCTAAACTTTCAAATGGTGCTATGTTATGGTCTGCATCTGTAATTGTTTCCCCTGCAATAGCTCCTCTTGCACCAGTAATTGCTACAATATTACCTGCTGGAACTGAGTCTGTATTAATTCTTTCAGGACCCATATATACTCCAACTTGTTGGGTTCTTGCTTTACTCATTGAACCTACAAAGAATATTTCTGAACCTTTTTCAATTGATCCACCATATACACGACCAGTTGCTATTTCACCAGCGTGTTTATCAATACTTACATCTGTTACCATTACTGCAAGTGGTGATGTTGAATCAGTTGCAATCATACCTTGTCCTTCTACAGATTCTATATCTCCAGACCAGATTTTAGGTACCCTGTATTCTTGTGCAACTTTTGGACTTGGTAAGTGTTCTACTACCATACCAAGAATTACTTCTTCAATTTTAATTTTTTGAGCTAATTCTTTTTGGTTGTCTTCATTACAGTATTGGATAATATCTTTGAAAGTAATGTTTGTTTTTAACATTTCAGGTACGTTAATTGCCCAGTTATGATATGCTGAACCGAATGCTACTGTACCATCTTCAATTTTTACTTGCCATTCTGTTTTGTATTGTTCAGGAGCCATGTTTTTGATGAGTTTGTTTACTCCTGCAATAATTTTTACAAATCTGTTTTGTAATTCAGCATCATCAAGTTTTAATTCATTTATTAATCTATCTACTTTGTTAATAAAGAGAACAGGTCTTACATTTTCTTTTAAAGCTTGTCTTAATACTGTTTCTGTTTGAGGCATTACACCTTCTACTGCACATACAACTACTACAGCTCCATCTACAGCTCTCATTGCACGGGTTACGTCTCCACCAAAGTCTACGTGTCCTGGTGTATCAATAAGGTTGATAAGGTATTCGTTATCTTCATAACTGTGTACCATTGATACGTTTGCTGCATCAATAGTAATTCCTCTTTCTTGTTCTTGTTCATCAAAATCAAGGAATCTTTGATCTCCTGCTAATTCAGAAGATATCATTCCTGCTGCTGCAAGAAGGTTATCTGATAATGTTGTTTTACCATGGTCAATGTGTGCTACTATACCAATGTTTCTAATATAGTCTGGCTTGTACATTAAATCTTTGATTTTTTTTACCATTTGATCTCGTCGACTCAATAAAATCACCTAAATGTTAAATCTTAAATTAATTAGTTTTTTTATTATTATATAATTATTAGTTTAATACTTTATTAATTTTATTAAATTTAATTTAAAAATTATTTTTTTAAATCATCTAATAAATTTTTATAAATATCTTTTTTAAAAAAAATAAAAGAGAAAAAAGATAAGTAGTTTCAAAATCTAGTGTGCGGATCTTGCTACTCTTTCTTTTTCTTCTTTTTTCTGTACAGCAAAGCTTCTTGAATCTTCATCTGATGCTAATAATATTTCATCAGCTAAACATTGAGCTGCTGATTTTTTATTTTTAAATGCAGATTGCATTGCACCTTTTGTAATAAATCCTAAAGAAAGGTCTACTCTTCTTTGTGGTGCTATATCTACTGCAATTTGGTATCCAATACCACCGTATTTGATACGTGTGGTTTCTTCCCTTGGTGCTGTGTTTTCTACAGCTTTTACTAAAACTTGAACAGGGTTTTGTTTGGTTTTATTGTTGATAATTTCTAAAGCATCTTCTACAATGGAGTATGCTTTATTTTTTTTACCACTGTTTCTTTCTGTTCTCATGATTTTATTCATGAGTCTTTCTACAATAGATACTTTAGATTTTGCAAATTGTCTTTTTACGTGACGTCCCATTGTGTGTGGTACAACAATTTCATCTAAACATACGTAGTTTTGTAATCCCATATCTTCTACTGTAACTTCTGTTACATCCCATTTATCGAATAATTTAAAGCTCATATTAATTAAATCTCCTTAAATAAATTAATTACCTTACAGGTTTTTCGATTTTTCCACTTACCATTTCAGATAAAGCTACGTTGTTTACTTTTGTAACTTTCCATCTTACTCCAGGAATATCACCCATAGACCTACCTGATGGTCCACCTATTCCTTCAATCATTACTTCATCGTGTTCATCGATAAAACCAATAGCTCCATCACCTGGTGCGAAAGCTGTAATTTGTTTACCGTTTTTAATTAATTGAACTCTTACACATTTTCTTATTGCAGAGTTAGGCTGTTTTGCTTCAATACCTACTTTTTCTATTACAATTCCTCTTGCTTGAGGTGATCCTTCTAGTGGATCTGCTTTTATGTTTAATCCGAGGGTTTTTCTTTTGTATTGTGTGTCTTTCCATCGGAAGTTTTGTCTGTTATCTTTTAATTTTTTTGCTGCAAATAATCCTGGCAAATTTTATTCCTCCATTTATACTTTATAAAATTTTTTTATTATTCTATTCAAAGTTATTTAAAAATACCACATGTACATTTAACACAGATGAAGTAGTGTAATTTACATGAAGTATTATTTAAATTTATGCTGTGTGCAATAATTTACATACTTTTCATTATAGTTTTTAGTATTAACTGAGTTTTTTTAAGAATTTAGGATGTAAAATAAAACCATTTTTTTACTTTTAATCCTAAATATAAATAATCATAAACATGGTTATTTTATGATAATATCACTAATATCAAATTGTCTTTTAGCAAATTGTCTGGCTCGCCGAATATTCTGACCATTTTTACCAATAGTAGAACGTTTAGTCTTTGAGTCGACATCCAAGGTCGCGATTTTATTACCTTTAGCATTAGTAGAAAATTCTATTGAATTTACTTTAGCTACAGATAACAAATTTTTTATAAATTCGCCGGGATCGTCAGAGTGTTCAATAATTTCAATACTCTTATCTACTTTATTCTGCATTTTAGCAATAGTACTACCACGTTTTCCTATTGCTAATCCCATATCTCCTTTTTTTACCAAAAAAGTAACTTTATCATGTTCTTCATCAATAATACAGTCCTTAACCGTAGCACTTGTTATTGTTTCAAACAAGCCAATATATCTGATTTCATTGGTTGTAAACTTGATGGACATAATTCAATTTACTCCTTAATCTCTAATATGTTAGAGTCTCCAGGTTCTTGTATAATTAGAACTGATACTGTGAATGGTTTACCACAGATTGAACCTAGTTCTACACTGGAACCTTCAAATGTATATACTGGCATTTCAGATAATTTTGAATATGCTTCAATATCTGCTTTAACATTTTTAGGAGTGTTTTCAGCCATAATAGCTAACTCCCCATTTCCAAGTTTTATTGCTTGAATTGCTTTATTGGATCCTAATATAACCTTACCAGTATCAACGGCTACACGTATCCCTCTTTCTATATCCATTTACTGCCTCCTAGTTTTTATCTTTCATAATGACACCAACAGACCCCGTACCATGAGGTATTGGTTGTCCAACAATAACATTCTCAATTATACCTGTGAGTTTATCAGTTTCTCCACGAATACTTGCATTAAGCAAGTGTTTTCCAGTTTCTTCGAAAGCTGCACGAGCAAGAACACTTGATTTTTCACCACTGATACCATGTCTTCCAATGGATTTTACAACCCCTTCAGAAGTCATCATATCAGCAACAAGCATAATGTGTCTTATATCCACACTAAGCCCTTGTTCTTCCATGGTTGTATATAACTCATGAATAATAGCATTTCTTGCAGCTTCAATACCAAGAACTTTTTCAATCTCAAAAATATCGTTTGTAGTTGTTTTAACAATATCCACACCATCAATTTTTAAAATAGCTCCAATATTAGAACCTTCAGTGTGAATTACCCATTCATTATGTTCATGACGGATAACAACTTTACCAATACCTTTAACACCACTAATTTGAAGATCTCTGATTTTATCAGCAAGTAATCTTAATTCTCGAATACCTTGTTGCATTTTTTCTTCATCTTTAGAAAATGTGGTTTCAAAACTCAGTAAATTATTATTTATCTTTACCTGTTTAAAAGTTTTTTCAATTACAGCAGTAACTTCTGAAAGTTCAAGTCTACGTTCATCAAGAATATCTTGATCAATTTCAGCTGTAATTATGTTATCCATATAATTTACATTGAAGTTTTTAATAACATCATTCAATGTTATTTTACCTATTTTATTACCCATTTTACGAATAAATTCTTCATCATTTTTATAATCATCAGCAAAGAAAATATCCATAGTAGGAGTAGATATTTTCTTACGAGCATCTACTACTTCTATAAGACGAGGTAACCCTAAGGTTACGTTTAATTCTACTACCCCTGCATAGTGAAAAGTACGCATGGTCATCTGAGTACCAGGTTCACCTACAGATTGAGCTGCAATAGTACCTACAGATTCACCAGGTTCAACCTCTTCACGTTCATATGCTTCTTTAACTTTAAGAACTAAAGTTTTTAATTCATCATCAGTTAAATTATTACGTTCAGATGCTTCACTTATTTCCTCAACAAGTTTAATAGGGAAATAATCAGCACCATTTTCATTAACTACTGCTTGAACTTCTTCTACATTCATAAAAATCCACTCTCCCTATTTAGCATTACTATTAGCTTCTAATCTCATCTCTTCTATTAAACGATCAAGATTTGCTACTATACCATAATCACTTTTTGCTGGGTTAATACCATCTTCACCATATTTAAATTGAATAATAGCTCCCCTATTATCACGTACAGTTCCATCTTCATGTACACTTAAGTCATGAAGTGCATTTACAAGACGTCTTTGCATGTAACCACTTTGTGCTGTACGAATAGCTGTATCTACTAATCCTTCACGTCCACCCATAGCGTGGAAGAAAAATTCTAATGGATCAAGTCCTTTCTTATAACTACTGTGTACAAATCCACTAGCTTTAGAACCCACATCACCTTTACGGAAATGAGGTAAAGTACGATTAATATAACCCCTATTAATACGTCCTCCACGAACAGCCTGCTGTCCTACACAAGTAGCAATCTGAGTTAAGTTAAGCATTGAACCACGAGCACCAGTGAGTGCCATAATTACTGCACTGTTAGATGTTGTAAAGTAACGTTCTGCAATAACCCCAGTGTTATCCCTTGCTTCCCCAAGCACTTGCATGATTTTCATCTCAAGTGTTTCACGTAAACTACGTCCAGGTAATGCTTCAAGTTCATTATCTTCATATGCTTGAATAAGTTGTTCCACTTTACGATCAGATTTTTCAAGTAATTCTTTAATACGTTCTTCTGCTTCCTTAGGAATTTCTTCATCAGCAGTACCAGTTGTGAAACCTCTTTGCATTACTCCACCAAATACTGCAAGTTTTGTAGCATGATCAAGGAAGTAACGAGCTTCACTAGGACCAAATTGTTTTACAATTGAATCTAATATTTTACCACTACCAGATCCATATCCTTTATCATCAACTACTCCTTGTAATAATTGACCATTACTAATTACCACATAAGCATCATGTTCACAGTTTTCATGTTTACATTCCTCACATTTTCTACAAATCTCTGCCTTATAAATTAAGTTTAATTTATCAGGTAAGAGTAAACTGAAAATTTCTTTACCAGTCCAATCTCTTCCTTTAGATTCAGGAAGTTCCATTTTAGAACGTTTAATGATTTGGAATGCTTTATCTTCAGGATATACTGTAGATGCATGTGTAAGTAAATATGCACCAGTAATGTGATCATGTATAGCTCCAATAATTGGTCCACCATAACGAGGTGAAAGAATATGTTCTTGTACCTTCATTATGTCATTTGCTTCAGCACGAGCTTCAGGAGTTTGGAATACGTGCATGTTCATTTCGTCTCCATCGAAATCTGCATTGTATGGAGGACATACACATAAATTTAACCTGAATGTTTTATATGGTAATACTCTTACTTCATGTGCCATCATTGACATACGGTGAAGTGAAGGTTGACGATTGAATAATACAATATCTCCATCAATAATATGCCTTTCAACTATGTATCCTGGTTTTAGATTTTCAACAACCATTTCTTTTGTTTCATCATAAACTCTGATTTTACGTCCATCAGGTCTTATTATGTAGTTTGCTCCAGGATGTACATCAGGCCCATTATTAATATATTCCTTCATTTTTTCCATGTTCCATTCAGTAACAGCTATAGGTACAGTTACTTCTTTAGCTATCATTTCAGGAACTCCAACTTCATTTATACTTAATGTTGGGTCTGGTGAAATTACAGTACGTGCTGAGAAATTTACACGTTTACCTGCAAGATTACTTCTGAAACGTCCTTCTTTACCTTTTAGACGTTGAGCTAATGTTTTTAAAGGTCTTCCAGATCTATGTCTTGCTGGTGGTACTCCAGATGCTTCATTATCAAAGTAGGTTGTTACGTGGTATTGAAGTAACTCCCATAAATCTTCAACAATAAGTTGTGGTGCACCAGCTTCCATATTTTCTTTTAATCTTTGATTAATACGTAAAATATCCACAAGTTTGTGTGTAAGGTCATCTTCTGATCTTTCACCAGTTTCAAGTGTAATTGAAGGTCTTACTGTTACAGGTGGTACTGGTAGTACTGTTAAAACCATCCATTCTGGTCTTGCTACCTTTGGATTTATACCAATAAAGATATAATCCTCTTCTGGTATCATTTCTAATCTTTCACGTACTTCACTAGCAGTTAATTTATATGTTCCTTCAACAAGAGAAATTGGTTTATCAATTTTAATTTCTATTTGTTCTTCTTCACAATGTGGACATTTTTCTTTTTTAGCTGCTAAATGGATTTGTTTTAAGATTTTAGAAATATCTTCACCATTTTCTATTCTTTCTTCTAATTTATCTTTATATTCTAACTTTTCAGTATCTGTTAAAAGTACTCTTCCACATTTACGACAAGTAGATCTTAGAATTTTATGAATAGTATCTGCAAATCCCACATGTATTACAGGTCTTGCAAAGTTAATATGTCCAAAGTGTCCTTGACAATCTCCACCTTTAGAACCACAAGTTCTACATTTAAGTCCTGGGTCAATTACTCCAAGTCGTGGATCCATTAATCCTGATTCTATTGGATAACCATCTTCATCATATGTATCTGGCGTTACAATTTTAGTTACAGACATTTTTCTTATAACTTCTGGTGACATTAAACCAAAATCTATTTCAGATACTTTTTTTATTATTCCTTTCAACTAATAATCCTCCCGAGTAATTTATTAACTATGCTTTATCTTCTAATACAAGATTTGGAGATATACATAATGATTTTAATTCATCAAGTAACAATTTAAATGCATATGATATTTCTATTGGGAATGTTTCTGTTTCTCCACATATTGCACAGTATGTTCTATCACGTATTTTATCTCTTACTGCTAATCTACCACAATTTCCACATAACAATGCTTCATATTTATCTGATTCATCGAGTAATCTTTCTTTTAATGCTAGTGCAGCACCATGTGCAATTAAACAGTCACGTTCCATTTCTCCAAATCTAAGTCCACCTTCTCTTGCTCTACCTTCAGTAGGTTGACGAGTGAGAACTTGTACTGGACCTCTACTTCTTGCATATACTTTATCTGAAGTCATGTGATGTAATTTCTGGTAATATGCTACTCCTACAAAGATTTCTGCTTTGAAACGTTCACCTGTTATACCATTGTATAATTGTTCACGACCATGTGTTTCAAAACCATTTTCTTTAAGTAAACGTTTGATTTCATCTTCTGGTACTCCAGTAAATGGTGTACCATCAATACGATGTCCTTCCATACAACCAGCTTTACCTGCAAGCATCTCAATAATCTGTCCAATAGACATCCTTGATGGAATTGCGTGAGGATTTATCATTAAATCAGGACACATACCATTTTCATTGAAAGGCATATTTTCTTGAGGTACTATAAGACCTAATACTCCTTTCTGACCATGTCTTGATGCGAATTTATCACCATATTCTGGTTGTCTGTGATCACGTACTTTGACTTTTGCTAATTTACTTCCTTCAACAGTTTCTGTTAGCATTACTTTGTCTACTATACCATGTTCACCATGTCTTACTGTAACACTTGTTTCACGTCTTCTTTCTGCTACAGTACCAAATTCATCCACATCTTCAAGGAATCTTGGAGGTGATGTTTTACCTATTAATACATCTCCACTTGTTACTGGTACTTCTGGATTGATAAGTCCATCTTCATCTAAGTGTTTGTATACTTCCTCTGATCTATATCCTCGTACCATACTTTCGGGATATTCAAAGTGATCTTCTTGTCCACCAGGATAACGTCTTTCTGATGCTTCGTATGATCTAAAGAAGGAAGATCTACCTAATCCTCTTTCTAATGCTGCTTTATTCATAACAAGAGCATCTTCCATATTACATCCTTGGTATGAAAGAATTGCTACTACGAAGTTTTGACCAGATGGTCTTTTATCATATTCTGTTGAAACCATACTTTTTGTTTTTACAACAGGCATTTGTGGTTGATGTAAGAGATGTGCTCTTGTATCAGTTCTTAAATTATAGTTTGATACATATAATCCAAGAGCCTGTTTTGTCATACCTGCCTCCATTGTGTTCCTTGGTGAGGAATTATGGTTAGCATATGGAATAATTCCAGCACAAATACCAAGCATTGTTGATGGATCTATTTCAAGATGAGTATGATCTTCTGTTAATTGATCTTCAAACATTGCAATGTATGCATTTTCTTCTTCTTCAGCATCAATATACTCTATGATTCCTTTATGAATAAGGTCAAACCATTTTAGTTCTCCTGCTGCAACTTGATCAATAATTTCATCAGTGAGTTTTGAAACTCCATTTTCAACTATTACCAATGGTCTTCTTGCCCTTCCAGGATCTGTGAATATAAATATTTCACTATTTTCTTCATAGTATGTTATATTTAATTCATGAGTTAATTCATTAGATCTTCTTCTGGCTTTAACTTCTTTTACAAATGCTTCAGGTTCATCTGTTGTTCCAATTAATTTACCATTTATATAAACTTTAACTTTAACCATTATAAGTCTCCTTAAATCCCTTTTTCATTTTATAAGTTATGATCTAATGGTGTGATATAATCCATATCTTGGATTGTTTTTTCTATATCTTCTAAAGGATAGCCTTCAGATATTTTTGTAATTATAGCTAAGTTTTTTACTAAACCACAGTTTGGTCCTTCCGGAGTTTCGTTAGGACATATTTTTCCAAATTGTGTTGGATGTAAATCTCTTGCTTCAAAGTGAGGTTGACTTCTTGATAATGGTGAGACTACACGTTTAAGATGTGATAGTGTTCCCATGTAACTTGTTCTGTCAAGTAATTGGCTTACTCCAGCTCTTCCACCAACCCAATTACCTGTAGCTATTGCATGTTTTATATTTTCAGTTATTACATCAGATCTTACTGCTTGTTTAACTGATGGTTCTTTTCCACGTGATAGACTACGTTCTAATTGATAGGTCATATCTCTTGTTAGACTTGTGAAAGCTACTCTGAATAAATCTTCCATAAGATCTCCAGATACTCTTAATCTTTTATTTGCATAATGGTCCTTATCGTGAGGTTCACGTTCACCATTTATTACTTGTAAAAGCATATCAGTCATTTCTGCAAGATATACTGCTTTGTCAATACGAGATTCAGGATCTACTCCTACATGAGGTAAAAGATAACGATCAATTACATCTTCTGCTCTTTTAATTCTGTATTCTTCAGTCATTCCCTTTGCTACTCTGTTACCAATATATTTGATAGCATCGTATTTTGTGTCAACACCTGTTGTTTGAATATCATCAATTAATAAGAATTGAGTGTTAATATCATCAGAAACACTGTTTACCAAGTCCACATCTTTTTCAAATCCAAAAGCTCTTAGTAAGATTACAAGAGGTATTTCTCCAGGTACATAAGGGAATGATATTCTTAAGAATACTCCTTTTTTATGAGGTTTTCTATATTCTAAAGTGATTCTTGCACGGAAACCACTTTTTATTGAGGTTACAACTGCTCTTGCTCTTCTATCTTCTTTATCTTTTTCACTTTGTTCTAAGATAATTTTGTTAGGAGCAATTTCTTCCATTGTAACAATAGCTCTTTCAGATCCATTTACTATAAAGTAGCCCCCTGGATCTTGAGGATCTTCTCCAACTTTTTCAAGTTCTTCATCACTTAAACCACATAGGTGACATGCTTTTGATTTAAGCATGACAGGTAATTCACCAATATAAACTTTTTCCATTTCATAATCGTCACTATCCCCCTTAACAAGAGCCATGTCAAGGTACATGTGAGCAGAATAATTAAGATTTCTTAATCTTGCTTCAGATGGTTCAATAATACTTTTAGAACCATCAGCTTCTTTTATGAAAGGTTTAACTATTTCTACATCACCAGTTTTAATAGTATACTCACCATGATCCAATGTTATGGGTTCTGTAATATCAACAATTTCTTGAATTTTATTATCTAAAAAATCATTGTATGATCGGATATGGTGGTCTACTATATCATATTCATCAAAAAATGAATCAACTAAAGACCATGCGTTTTTTGTCATATATCCATCTCCATTTGAAAAGAATTCAACTTTGAATAAAAATACACACTACTAATTTTATTCAAATTTCTCTTCCTAAGTTTTAGTTTACTACTTGATATTGCCCTAATAGGGAACTGTATAATTTATAATTTAAATGATTATAATACAGATTTTACATCTAATATAAGATTACATACCTAACTATTAGTTTATTTTTTTTCTAAAGTGATGGTAATAGAATAAAAATAAATTAATAAAAAGGCAACTACTTCTCCACAAGAACCAAGTTATACTCTAGATTACTTGTATCATTAAAGTTATAATACCATATCTTAACAGTATTAGAATAAGTTAGTTTATTTAAAATTAGAATT